>JAJYIL010000179.1 GCA_021790055.1 Bacteroidota bacterium | reverse complement strand
CGCAGCAATTGCAAAGGCTACATCTAAAGTTTGTCCGGCTGGTATTATAAACGGACCGCCTGAAGTAACTTCGGAAATATCACCTGACCCCGCTTTGGGTTTACCGATGCCGCTGGAGATAGCCTGCCATTTATATGAAGGATAAAAGCCATTGTAAATACCCCATGAACCGTCCGAGCCGTCGTTCATAATTGCCCAATAGCCGTAGTTGTCAGAGGATATTAATGCAGTAGCAACCAGGGTATCGAAGCCGGCTGCATTATGGAAGGCATAGCCAAAGTTGCCGGTGTAGTCGTATTCGGTAGAATCATTCTGACCATCAACGATATCCCAGTCTGAAAATATTCCAGCATAAAAATTTGATATTGTGCTGCTTGTATTATTTGTAAAACTGTACTTCAAAATTATAAAATCATTATATGGCGCAGAGTTGAAAGAATAAGATTGCAAACGCGTTGCAATTCCAAGTTTATTCGCACCGGCTCCGTTATCATTAAAGATTCCGATTCCTTGTTCATCAGCAGCACTGCCAGGAACATAAATCTTAAAAGGTTGGACAACACTGAAAGAACTATCTTCATAATTCTGATCCGCACCGCGAGCAGCATCTTCAATTGTTGAAGAATCAGTACCGATTATAAGTGAGCCTTCAAAAAGCATATTATTGCCGTTTAAGAATTTAAATCCGTCGCCTTGAAGATTGGTTGGGTAATCATTAAATCCAAAATTACCTTTGCTGTTAATAGTAAGTGAGATTTCATTACCCGTTTGTGTAAAGTAGGAAGGATTAACCAGGACATCGAACAACTGGAAGTCGGAATAGTTGCCGTCGGAATATTCCAATCTAAAATGAATAGTTGCATCGAGCGGAACATTTTGGGAAAGTGTAAATGAAAACAATGAGCCGGAATTATCAAACGTTCCAAGAGTGGGAACACCGGACTTCGTTAATGAACCGTTAATTACAGTTGCATAAGAAGGGTCCATGCTTATCAAAGATACGGAGAGATTGTTAACCGGTTTAAGATAGTTTGTAAAATCAACCAGAACAGTAATTGTTTTTCCTGGCTCGAAAGCTCCATTTCCGTTTCCTCCCGGAGCAGCATCAGAGAAGTTGAAATCGGTAGCTCGAACCGCTTCGATATTGGTATCGGAAAGTGCTCTGAAAGCATTTATCCTACCATAACCTAGTTGATATTTATAACCTGGGTTCTGATTGTCTATATTATCGCAAGTCACTCTTACACGTTGAGCAACCTGGTCTGGAGTATAGTTTGGGAAATGCGAAAATACAAGCGCCGCAAGCCCTGCAACAAGCGGTGAAGAGAAAGAAGTGCCTTGACCATAAGTATATGTATTTGGCTGCCAGGTAGAAAAAATGTCTACACCAGGGGCGCAAACGCTAATATCTTCGCCATAGTTAGAGAAGAGAGCTAATTTATCATTTTGATCCGTTGCTGCAACAGAAAGTACATGCTGATATGCAGCAGGATAAAACAATTCGTTTGTACTATCATTCCCGGCAGCAGCTACTACAAGCGCGCCTTTTGAAACTGCATAATTTATAATTTCTTGTTCAGCATTTGAATAACCACCTCCGCCCCAACTGCAGTTTATTACTTTTGCACCGTTGTTTGCGGCATACTCTATTCCTTGAAATCCGTAAATTATGTACGGATCCAGTGTTGTGGGGTCTACTTGATTGGCTTGTGTTACTTTCACCGGCATTATTTTACAGTTAAATCCTATCCCTGCAATACCTACGCCGTTATTCGTAACAGCATCTGCAACACCTGCCACGAAAGTACCGTGGTACGGCGTATCTTCAATAGGATTATTGTCTGGTGTGGGAAGGCTGCCGTTTCCGTTGCCGCCAAAATCCCAGCCAATAGAATCACCGGGAAACTTTGTATCTGTTTGCCAGTGCGGATTATGCCAGATGTTGGTATATAAATCCGGATGAGACCAATCAACGCCGGTATCAACAATGCCAATTATAACACTTGTGTCGCCTTCCGAAATATCCCAGGCTTTTTCGGCTTGAATTAGAGCAAGATTATACTCTGCTGATAGGCTTGGATCATTAGGAACAACCGCAACCCGTCTTACATATTGCGGCTCTGCCCATTCAATGTAACTTAGCCCCTTAAGCTTCGATGCTATATAAAGCGGATCTTCATTGCTGCTGTAACGAACAAGCATAATTCTGTTCAAACCAAACTTAACTTCGGCAGGACTGCTGCCAAAAATTGTTTTAGCGGAATTAAAATTGAATTTACCAAATGTCTTGTTCAGTTGAGCAGTTATGTTTTGAGCCTTTAGCAAGGCACCGGCAGGCGCATTATTTAATTGGATAACAAGCGTATGTGCCAGATAAAGTGTGTTGCCTTTCTTAATTATTCCGCTTTCGTATTGCTGATGGTTGAAGCCAAATCCGATTAGCGGAAAAACTGCCAGTATTAAAATCCAAAAAATACGTTCCTTACCAATGCTTTTCATATTAACCTTCGTATTATAATCTTTCTCTTTCAAAATAAATCATTCGAAAGGTAAAATAGAGCTTTGAAGAAATAATAAATGTGACTGGACTAAGTATTGCATGTAATTTCTTTAGTCGGGTGATTTTCCTATCATCCCAATTACTTTTAAAAATACCTTACTAATAATAAACTGCTGCTATAAAAGAAAATTATACCGCAGATTACATTGGGTTATGGCTTACCATTGCTTTCAAATATGTTAAGTGGGAGATCCAGGCTATCCAATTATTAGCGGGAGTTAAGTTTAATCTTATTTAAAAGTTAATTGTTGAAATATTTCCCGGGTATCTTATTATAAACAAGTCCCGGTACCCGGGAAGCTAATTAGAATTATTTTTCTTAAAGAAGTAAATACCTAAATTTTATATCACGTTGAACTTAACTGTAACCAAAGCCTGAATGGTTAATATTTTCCAGTTTACGTCTTGTTCAACGTTTGTTAATCCATATCCAAAAGAAACTTGAGGAGTAATGAACATACCGGTACCTGTAGGTATGTCATAACCGCCACCGAACTTTAACTCAAAACGGGCATTCATATTCTGGATAGAGCCTTTGCTTGAGTTTGAAGTGTTATTACTCTGATATGGAGCCGGAAAGGTTTCGGTAGTAGTTTGATCATAGGAACCCTGGACGTTAAATCCAACAGAGGGACCGGCAAAGAAAAACAAATTGTTATTTTTTAAGCCAATTTTAAACAAAGCCTCAAGCTCGAAGTAAGCAACACTTGCAGAATTATCTGTCGATACTGTGGAAGTAACGGGATTACCATTCTGATCTTGATATTGATTAGAACTGGTTTGAGTAAAAGAGCCGCTTCTATTATCATAAAACTGCATGTTTGCAATTAGACCGATAGTTGGCGTAAAGTTCATATCCGCCTGACCGCCGATTACAAATCCAAAGCCGTTGCCGCTTTGAGGCAGATCGGAACCGGTATGAATGTTGAAATTTGTTCCCACTGATGGACCAAGATTTAGTCGAAACTGAGAGAACGCAGGATTCGCAAAAAGTAATATAAAGGCTGCGATACCCGTTAAAAACAATAAACTTTTTCTCATTATTACTCCTAAATAATTTTATGAAAAAACAATTTGCGGAGACAAATATCGCAAAAATCAATTTAAGTGCAAACAGATTTACTAAATATTTTTTTGAATGAGATAAGTCAATCAAATAATATGTTTTATAGAACTAAAAAAATTTAATATAGTTTTATCCAGGTCTTCTTTTGAATGTGCAGTAGATACAAATGCAGCTTCAAACTGGGCTGGAGCCAGATAAATTCCCCGTTTCAGCATCTCGCTGAAAAATTTTCCGTAAAGTACAGTGTCCGATTTTATTGCAGAATGAAAGTTATTTACTTCATCTTCAGTAAAGAACAAAGTCATCATAGAACCAACACGGTTCAAAGCAAAATTCTTCTTCACTTCAGATAAAGTTTCCCGAATCCCTTTTTCAAGATAAGATGATCTTTCTTCAAGAGTTTTATAAATATCCGGATTACTTTTAATGTAGTTGAGCGCAGCATATCCGGCAGCCATTGCCAACGGATTGCCGCTTAAAGTTCCTGCCTGATAAACCGGTCCGCTCGGTGCAATCATTTCCATAATTGCTTTCTTACCGCCGAATGCACCAACCGGAAGTCCGCCACCGATAATTTTTCCAAAAGTAGAAAGGTCAGGCTTAATTCCGTACAGTTCCTGTGCGCCGCCTTTTGCAACACGGAATCCAGTCATGACTTCATCAAAGATTAAAACAATTTTTTCTTCGCTGCAAATGCTTCTTAATTCTTCCAGAAATTTTTTGTCTGCTGGAACCACCCCCATATTGCCTGCAATCGGCTCAATTATTATTGCGGCAGCTTCATTTTTATTTTGCTGAATTATTTTCTTTACCGAATCTATATCATTGTAATCGGCAATCAGCGTATCGGCAGCATTGCCTTTTGTTACGCCAGGACTTGTTGGAACGCCAAAAGTTAAAGCGCCAGAACCGGCTTTTATCAAAAAGAAATCCGCATGTCCGTGGTAGCATCCTTCAAACTTTATAATTTTTTCCTTGCCAGTATAACCGCGAGCTGCACGAACAGCGCTCATAGTGGCTTCCGTACCGCTGTTTACCATTCGCACCATTTCAACCGAAGGAACGAGTTCTGAAATCAGCTTTGCCATATCAACTTCAAGCTTAGTCGGAGCTCCGAAGCTCGTTCCATTCTCAAGTGCTTTCAACAAAGCTTCTTTTATAAACGAAGGATTATGACCGAATAAATGCGGTCCCCAGCTTTCGATGTAATCTATATATTCATTTCCATCCACATCATAAAATTTTGAGCCTACGCCGCGTTGAATAAAAACCGGATTGCCTCCGACAGCCTTGAATGCGCGTACCGGTGAGTTTACTCCGCCGGGAATATATTTTTGTGCTTCGTTAAATAAATTTTCACTCTTAATTGTATTCATCTTCATTTCCAAATCTCTCAAAATACTTAGTCAAATTTACTAATAATATTTTTTACGTGAATCATATTAACAGCAATAGAACGCTGATTTCGCGGATTAGGCTGATTTACACGGATTTAAGATCAGCGAAAATCTGTGGAATCCGTGTCATTTATGTCCTATTCCTATCTGAACTTCAATTAGGGAATAAAATTTTGTAATCTTTATCTTTCCCCATTTTCCACAAGACTTCCGGAATCACTTTCCAATTTCCCAAAGATTCCGGAGTAACGGTCTTTTTCTTTTCAATCCATTTCATTAAATAATATCTGAGATCTTTCTGAGTTGAATTAATGATTCGAGAAGCTAATTCTTTCTGAGGAATCTTGGAGCCTTTGGTTAAAAGCCCGCCGCCGCCGTTACCCTGGTATGAATTAACTGCAACAGTATAAGTCTTAGTTAAATCGAAAGGCTTTCCGTTTGAGAAAGACTTTATCGAAACTCTATTCCCGGCGAGTTTTGAAACATCTACTGTGTAAATAATACCTGCTGCAGAAGAAAAGCTGTAAGAGGGTGTCGCCAGTTCCGGTCTGCCGTATCTATGAATAATATTTCCTGTCGAGTCAGTCTTGAATTTCAGCAAATGGTCGTTTTCATTTTTCATTTGATTAAACCAGTTGCCGTAGGAATATTCGAGATAGTCTTTAATTTCCTTACCGGTTAGCCTCATTGTGTAAAGAAGATTTTCATATTTATAAAGATTAAACATGTCTCGGACATAAACAGTTCCCTTTTTAATTTCGGCGTTAAATGAAAGCGGAGTCGCGAAAGAAACATCCGCATGTGTAAGTTTAAGTTGAATCCTCTGGATTAGATCGACAAATGGAGAATCGCCAAACATTGATTCGCGAGTAGAGATTGTTTTTGTAAAAGTTCCGATTGACTTTGATACATACTTCTTAACTTCTTCAACAACCGGAGAAAACTTCTTCATGAATAGTTCATCCGGCTTGTAATTTTTGCTGTCTATTATTTCTCCTTTAATTTCCTTCTTCCATGTATGATTTGAATTATCGTAATTCATGATAACCTCCGCAACAGCGGCATGCCGGGCAGCATTCGCCGGATCGAGAATCAATACATCTTTCCCGTCAGAATTTTTTACTGTGGTATTCCACACTTCATGGTCATGACCCGCAAGAATAATATCGAAGCCGGGGACAAGCTGCGCAACTAAACGCGATGCATTTTCAATTTCTCTTTTCCCATCATCATAATATTTCATTTCATCTTCAGGACCGGAATGAAACAAGCCGATTATTAAATCAGGCTTCTCTTTTTCTTTAATAATCTTGATCCATTTGCGGGCAGTCTCAACCATATCTTCAAACTGAATTCCGCTCCAGATTTTTTTGGGAAGCCAGTTCGGAATTGCCGGCGTAATCATTCCGAGAACCGCAATTTTTATTTTACCTCTTTTAATAATTGTGT
>JAJYIL010000178.1:3122-6481 GCA_021790055.1 Bacteroidota bacterium | reverse complement strand
TTTACTTCATTCAGCGATTTCACACTCGGTACATCCGGAAGCGATGCTCTGCCTGTTGAACTTAAATCATTCACTGCAAGCGTAAACCAAAATGCAGTTACTCTTAACTGGAAGACTTCTACAGAAGTTAACAATTACGGATTTGAAGTCCAGAGATCAGTAGTCAGTAGCCAGAAGTCAGAATTCAGAAGTCAATCGACAATCGACAATCGTCAATGGGAGAAAGCTGGGTTTGTTGCCGGGCATGGGAACAGTAATTCAATTAAGAATTACTTTTTTAAGGATGAGAACATTTCGAGCGGTAAATATCTTTACCGGCTTAAGCAATTAGATAACGACGGCGCCTTCAAATATTCTGATGAAGTTGAGGTTGAGATAAAAACTCCGGTAAAGTTTGCACTTGAGCAGAATTATCCGAACCCATTTAATCCTTCAACAGCGATCGGCTATCAGCTTTCAGCAGACAGCCATGTTTTGTTAAAGGTGTATAATATCCTTGGGCAGGAGGTAAGGACTTTGGTAAATGAAGATAAGAAAGCCGGCACATATACTTTTAATTTTGATGCAATCGGATTAAGCAGCGGTCTTTATTTATACAAGATTACAGCCGGAAAATTTTCAGAGACAAGAAAGATGGTAGTGCTTAAATAGTGCCCTCACTCTGCGCTCTCCCGATTGGAGAGAGCTCTTGACCTGCTCTCTCCCTTTGAATGAGAAGTAGGACTTGCCGCTCATATTGTGTTTGCTACGCGATTTGCGGGAGTGAGGGTAATAGGAGACAAATGTCGTAATAGTAAACGACTGACTGTTGCGCTTTTATGCTTTGCGTCTTATCCCGGAGGGACTGTATTGACGGTGAAATATCTTTTGCTGCAAATTACCAACCGGTTTACACACCGAAGGTAAGCAGGCGGAGGAGATGAGGCGCAAAGACTATTTAAGTAAATAATAGTAAATGATAAAACGATTCATCGATATATTTTTATCTTTGATTATACTTTTGGCAGCATCGCCTATTATTATAATTATCCTGCTTCTGGTCTCTTTGTCTACAAGTCAGTTTCCGGTAATAATTCAAAAAAGGAGTATAACGATAGAGAAGAGGAGGATCAAGGTTTATAAAATTAGGACAATAAAGAGCTCGCAAGAATTTCTAAAGCTTGAAGTCGCTTCCAGTAATATTTTCTTTAAAGAAAATTTTAGAGAATATGTGCCAGGTTTTTGCGCATTACTAAGAAAGAACGGTATGGACGAGATTCTGCAGCTAATCAATGTAATTAAAGGTGAAATGTCTATTGTTGGACCGAGACCTTTATTGGAGAGCGATCTTAAAATTATGCAAACTATGGAACCGGAATTTTATTTGAGAAGGACAGACATTAACTCGCTTCCCGGTATAACCGGTTATTGGCAGGTTTTTGGAGATAGAAAAAAAGGCTCGCAGAGTTTAGTTGAGCTTGATGAAGCTTATGAAAAACAAAAGTCTTTTTTTTTCGATGCAAAGATTATGCTTAAGTCCATCTTAATTATTCTGACTGCATCTCATTCGGATTCAATTTTATAAGTAATGTGCTCTATTTTACAATAGCAATGTTATCTTAAAAATATATATAGAATTTTATCCCTCATCCTTTCCTTACATTTATAATTTATTATATTTGCCCTTGCGGATAAATCGTATAGTCTCTACACAAATCTTTTTATGGAATTAATTGATACTGATAAGACCGGTCAGCAGGTTAAAGTTATAATAAGAAACCTTGTGTATAATGAAATGTTTGTTATGGATAAGGTTGCTGAGATCATCGGAAGAAATCCCGGGCTAAAAGACGGAGAATTTCTTTTCCGTGCCGACAGTAAAGGCTTTTTTGCAGCTATTGATAATTCAAATGTTATCGGAACAATCTCATCGATTAATTATGATGATAAGATTGCCTTTATAGGCTTTCACTATGTCGATGAATTTTTCAGTAATACAGGCTTAAAAGAAAAGCTGTTCGAAGCTGCATTAAATGCAGCAGGTGAGAGAAGTATAGGTTTAAACTGCCGTGAAGAACAGGCAAAGCTGTATGAAAGCTACGGCTTTAAGCCGTCATTTAACATTATAAGCTTTGAGGGGATTTCAGGGGGAATAAATAAAAGCATTCCACCAAATATAATGAGTCCGCTAATCCTTCACTTTGACGATCTCTATAATTACTACAAGAAGATTTCCCCTTATGAAAGAAAGATATTTTTAAATTACTGGGTAAATCAGCCAATGAGTTTGCTTTTAGGTAAGTATGCTGAAGATGATGATGAATACAAAGGATTCGGTCTGTTCAAGCCGTGCAGGAAGGGCTTTAGATTGTCCCCACTGATAGCAGATGATTCTTCATCTGCAGAGGAGATATTAATCTCACTAGTATCGCATTACGAAGCCGGCACTCCGTATTACCTGGATATGCCTGAAACAAATATTGAAGGAATGAGAATGGCAGAGAGATTAAGCCTAAAAGAAACAGGCAGGCTAATTAGAATGTATAAAGGCAGTGAGCATGAAATTTCTTTAAATAATATATATAGCTTTACCAATCTTGAGGTCGGCTAAGTAAAAATTAATAATCAATAAAACAAGGAGTTATTCATGGCATCAGATCAACCTTTAATGGCGTCGGTAGATTTATGGGCAGCAAACTTCGCTCCCAAAGGATGGGCTTTCTGTCAGGGACAAACACTAAGCATACAGGCATACACTGCTCTTTTTTCTTTGCTTGGGACAACTTACGGCGGCAACGGAATATCCACATTTCAATTACCAGATCTAAGAGGCAGAGTGCCTGTAGGAGCAGGGCAGGGATTAGGATTAAGCTCTTACGTACTGGGTGAGATGAGTGGGCAGGAGAGCGTTACCTTAAGAGTTGAAAACTTACCGGCACATACCCATGCTGCAAAGGGCACAGTAGAGCCTAATGCGAACTCAGGCGGTAGAGGTATTTCGCTGACGAATAATGTTGTAGGAAATTTTCCGGCAACGACTTCAGGAACTGATATATATGCTTCATCTTCAAATGCAAAGATGGGCTCTACAGATCTCAGCATAACAGTTGGTATGACAGGAGGTAATTTACCTGTTTCTATTTTGCAGCCCTTCCTGGTTTTAAATTACATAATTGCTCTTACAGGAATATTTCCATCTAGAAATTGAATTCTTATTTCAAACGACCATGTCTATATAGAATGGTCGTTCATTTTTAGTTTATTAAGAGAGATTATCATGAAAAAAATAAAGATTACTGATATGAAGAAGAAAATATTATCTAAAGAAAATTCATCCGGTATAAATAATAAATTAATTGCGTATTCTGCTTTAGCCGGTG
>JAJYIL010000178.1:0-3112 GCA_021790055.1 Bacteroidota bacterium | reverse complement strand
GTTCTGGCAGGTATAGGAAGTGCAGATGCAAGCGTTATCCAAAATACAACCAGCGCAACTTTAAGTACTGGCTTTGCTACATTTAATGTACAGTTTAATGGTCAAACTAAATTTGTCATTGAATTTAGGAATGATCAAGCTCATAATGGCGGATCCCTTCGTCCAATGACTTCGAGTGCGCAATTTATTAAAACCGGAGCTTCTTATGCAAAAGCGCTTAATAGTAATTATACCATTAACACTTCAAGAGCATTTGTTAATGCCCATCCAAACGATAATTTATTCTACAATGTTCCTAATTCGTATCAATTTATTAATAAAGGAGATAAATATATTGGCGTAAAATTTAAAGATGCTTCTATTAAAAGTGGGTTTATTTTCGGCTATATTAAAGTAAACGTTGCTGCAGGAGGTACCTTAATAAAAATTTATGGAGATGCTTATGAAAACAGTGCGAGTTTAATAATAACTAACTCGGCATTACCTGTTGAATTAACAACTTTCGATGCTCTTGTAAATTTGAACAGCGTAAAATTAAATTGGGTAACGGCGACAGAAGTTAATAACTTTGGATTCGATATTGAGAGAAGTAAGAAGACCGGAGTCAGTAGTCAGAATCTTCAATGGGAGAAGATAGGATTTGTTAAGGGGTACGGAAACAGCAATTCGCCAAAGCAGTATTCATTCATAGACAAGACGATTACATCGGGTACGTATTATTACCGGCTAAAGCAAATTGATAACGACGGGCAATTTAAATATTCTCCTGTTGTAGAAGCGGTTATTAATTCGCCTTCATCATTTGCATTAAGCCAAAACTATCCAAACCCGTTCAATCCATCGACAATAATAAGATTTGCTTTGCCTGAAGAAGCCAATGTTGAGCTGGTAATTTATAACTCCGAAGGTCAGCAAGTGGCTGTACTTATAAACCAAAAGATGGCAGCGGGCTTTCATCAAGTGTCATTTGACAGAAATTCAGCAGGGCAGGAATTAGCAAGCGGAATTTATTTTTACAGGTTAACAGCAGGCAATTTTATCGACACAAAAAAAATGATGCTACTCAAATAACCCTCTACCTTAAAGAGATGACTGTAGAAGAATATATCGATAAATGCCTTCAGCTAAATTTAAATTTGAAGGATGGGATCTCCGGCGAGTATAAGCTTTCAAGCTGTGTCTATGAAAAGGGTACTAAGTATGCAATTGTTCCCAACGATTTACAAAGCGCTATTATGGGAGATTCTTATAAGGTTATTAACCTGGAAAACAGCTTCAGGTATTACGATTTATTCAAGGGAAATGAGCGTTTAATGACGGGCGACGGCATTGAAATGTATGAGCAATATGTTCCTTACCTGCGAGCTAAGGGCAGGGTGCTTATAGGCGGCCTGGGACTCGGATATATTGCAAGACTTATGTGCGATAAATATAACGTTGAAAAAGTTACCGTAATTGAATTTAGCAGCGACGTGATAAAGCTTTGCGGCTTTAAGCATGATAAACTGGAATTAATAAATAACGATTTTTATGATTATATACGCAAAGAAAATTTAAACAGTTTTAATTACATCTACATTGATACATATACTGCCGGAGATGAGATTTATCCTGAAATAATTATTCCTACACGAAGGTTTTTGCTTTCAAACTATCCAACTATCCCGTTTGATTTCTGGCAAGATGACAAGTTGAAGATTAAATATTTATTGGATAATAAATTGATTAATGCTGCACAAAAGTAATGGTTCTGTAGATATTAAAAATTTAATACACGACTACTTACGTTTTTTTAATACCTTTGTTACACAAAGAACCACAGAGTTTACACAAAGCTTCACAAAGATTAGAAATCAGGAAAGCTCCGTGGTTTTCTGTGCTAACTTTGTGTAATTGAATTTTATCATTAATTGAGCATATAATTTAAATATCAAAATACCGGATACAAAAATTAAAGAGATTTTCGAACTGCCTCGAGCTTGTTAAAAATTGGGTTAACATATTTCTCAATTAGCCTTTCATGGTGTTGTGAAGCTGTTCTGTTCTCATATTCTAGCATATCCGAAAATTTAATTCCCGGATTTTTAGAATAGTATTTTGAAATCTCTTTTATCTTATTAAGTTCTTCTTCAGTAAATTTCAAATGGAAGAAATGTTTCAGGTCCGTCCATATAAAATGCGGTAACTGACGATAATTAACCCCAAGTGCATTTCCATTTGAAACTACATCCAGTCCTGCTTCGTATATTTTATTAAGAACCGCAGCGCCGTATTCATCAAGTGATATGCTTTTTATCCATTCGGAATTCAATCCAAACCATCCCGGTTCAATTAATCCGGGCACCATGAAGGAGCCTCTTAAGGTTTGGTGTGAAGCTAAAACCTCAACCGGATCACGATATAAAAAAATACAAGGTACATCCGAGAAAGCGGATGAGATAAAATTAAAATCCATAATATGTCAGCTATCGAATTTAATGAACAAGCTTTTCTCTTCATCGAATCTTTTTATGCCAAGCGTCCAAATTAAATCAACAAGCCATTTGGTCCTTAGCTCATCGGAAATTTTATCAGCACAATTCACGCGAACATAGCTCTTTTGAGTATTGGAATTATGGAATGTTGGAGTAATTTAGTCTACTCCATTCCTCCACTACTTTATTATTCCAAAGGTTTGCGTAACGTGAGTAATTTAAATTATTTTTTATTTGCTTCTTATCTATATTTTGTTAAAATTACGGTTAACAAAATTGAAGCGAGGGCGAGATTAAGGGTAGAATTAAATTTTGGTTTGTGCTTCACTTATGTTTACTAATTTTAATATCAATTCCGATATCAAGAATTCCTCTATCCTCACTATCAATTATTTTTTTATTTCCTGCTCACAATATTCCCAGATGTAATATTTGTCTCCATGATAATTTTTCAAATAAATATGTACAGCATAAAAGCATTGTAATACTAAAAAGCAGAAATAATAAGCCTAAGAATAAATTCGCAGGCGATATAATTACAACTATTGATCCTAAGAGCAGAGATTTATTTAGAAAGCATTCATACCTATTTCATTCCGAAAATAGACATTCATATCTAATTGAATTAACAAACCACT
>JAJYIL010000177.1 GCA_021790055.1 Bacteroidota bacterium | reverse complement strand
TATCCATTTGAATCCCTTTTGTTAATTCCATATTATTTATAAATAGGATTTATCTGCCGGTTCTTCTTTAGCCTTTGGAAAATCAGTTCCAATTATTTTATCCCAAATTGGTGAGCTAACGCCATAGCCTTTATCTGGATCCATAAAATGATGCTTCATATGGTGCTTCTTTAGCGCCAGCCAGAAGCTGTTGTGAATGTTAAAGTGATGAACTGCGTAGTGTGTCATATCGTAGAACAAATATCCCGTTAAGAAGCCGATAAAGAAGGGTGCAACAAAGCCTTTACCGAGAATTGCTAAGAATATATAATAAAACAATACAGCTAGCGGGATACTAACAGATGGAGGCATAACAAGCCTGCGCGAATCATTCGGATAATCATGGTGAACTCCATGAAAGATAAAATGGACTCTTTCACCAAGCCTGGAACTTGGCTTATAATGAAAAACAAATCTATGCAGCGTGTATTCGGTAAATGTCCATACTATTATTCCCATGATAATGAGCGCAAAGATATTTTCTTCCGATACCGGGTATACTTTAATTGCCCTGAACAAAAAATATAAGATTGTTGGAGTGTAAATTATAACAGGCACAACAGGATGAACCTTAGAGAACGCTTCTAAGAGATTATTTTCGAACATCCTTACGGTAACATCTTTATTTGAAACAAAATTTTTGGGCATACTTGTTCACTTCCAAATTTCTCTTCCAAATTTATGACTTTTTCAACTATAAAAACAAAAAGCATGTCGGCTGTATCATAATTCACAAAGACTGCATTATAAGCTGAGTTCTATTTACTGGGGCTTCAGTTCTCCTAGAATTAATCATAAGTACAAATTTTAGTAATTTGTTTTTTAAATTTAATCAAGATTATTCTATGTTTGTTCCCGTACATATCTTTAATAAATAATAAAGGAACATATTATGAAAAACGCTTTTGTACTTTTAATAACCTGTGTCTTTATTCTATTTTTATCTTCTGCAGATCAAGCACAGTCCAAACCAATCAATGTTGCCTTATTCAATCCAATTCAAATTTTCCCGGAGAGCAATTCCATTGAGGGACTTCGCATAAACTTTATTTACGGCAAGAACATTTCAATGCAAGGATTCGACTGGGGTCTTGTAAACAGCGTCGGGACCGGTGGCTTTACAGGCGTACAATGGGGCTTTATTAATATCGATGATGGAAATGTTGTCGGCTGGCAAAGCGGTGCCGTTAACCTAAGCCATAATAACGTTAAGGGATTTCAGTGGGGATGGTTTAACGAAGGTAACCATGTAAGCGGGCTTCAGCTTGGATTGGTTAACATGGCAGAGAGTTTGTACGGTATTCAAATAGGTCTGATTAATTTTATAAAAACCGGCGGGCAATTCCCGGTATTTCCGATTGTCAACTGGTCATTCTAGAAATAAAAACTAATCCATTGTGTGAATTAAAAATTAATTATAAAAATCTGTTAATACAGTTCCCAAACAATAATTGATTTATTTAACCCACGGAATAATCCGTGGGTTAATACTATGTAATAGAGGCAAGGAGATATTAAACTTTACGAAAGTGTGTCAATGAAATCAGCAGCATTATTTATAATCATCATTGTATCATTAATAAATTTCCACTGCGGCAAAACATTGAATATTGAAAAGAATAAGGCTACAAACGAGATTGAAAAAACTAAAAGTATCGCCACAAAACTTAAACCGGAATATTCGGGAATTTTTCTGACTAATCCGGGAGTACATGCCGGAATATGGTACGTAAATTCTAAAGATAGTGTTAAGAAGCTTATTGTTAGCCTGCCTGCCAATTATGGAATATCGGCGGATAATTTTTTTCTTTCACCTTTGCACGGCTTTCTTGCTTTCTATGATTATGATTCATCGAACAATAGAACTAATGTTTATTCGATTAATCTGAATAATAGAAATCTCGCCTGGCTTAAGAGCGATGCCGGTAGAAACGGAGTAGATTTAGTCTGGCAGAATGATTCGTTGTTGTATTGTAATTTAAGTTCAGGCGATAAAGATTCTTATGCGACGGAAAAATATACTGCGCTGATAAATGTTGATAAGAATGAAGTAATCAAAAACTTTAAACCGGTAAGAGGAAACAGCCTTGTCGGCTATATCGACAATAAATATTTGTTGTATGAATTTGATCCGGGATGCAGCATTTACAGGAACCATTATTATTTAATTGAAAAGAACACCAACAGAATATTTAGAGATTATGAGAGGGACGATAATTCGCACGGTCTTGCAGATTTTACAATTTCGCCTGCCGGTACGGTGTATTTCCATATTCCTTCCAAAGTCTTTACTGATGAAAAGAGCAAACGTATAAAAGAAGAAGAACTGGTTGTAAATAATCTGTATAATACTTCCGGGAAACCTGTCTCACATACTCAGATTGGATTCAAGGATGCCGCATGGTCACCTTCGGGTAATGTTGTTTCGTTTTTAAAAGTCGGCTCAATAAACTACAATGCTGCTACTCAGAAATATACGGATATAAGGTATTTGTATTTTTATAACGTAAAGACAAAGCGGCTAACAAATCTTAAAACATACCAGGATGAAGGCTCAAATGGAGTAGAAGCGGAATTTGATATACCTAAAACATTAACAAACGCATCGACTATATTTAATTATTTATATTATAAATGGTCACCTTCAGGGAAATATCTTTTTATTAATAGGCAGGACCTTACGATGAACGGAGTACATAACAAATGCATTATATTCGATTATGATTCAAAGACTGAAAGTACTTTAATTAACGATTATCAAGACGGTATTAACCTTGAGGGATGGTGGAATGATGATCTGATTATTCTTTTAGAAGGAGACAAACATTTAGTTTACGATTTGAAGAATAATAGAAATGTTTATATCACTTTCAACGGCAGTATTTTATTTTTGGAAATGCATGAATTACAGAAATGAATTTCATGCATGGAGGTGCTGATTTCAAATTTCGAGCAATTTCTTGTAATGCTTCAATATTGGAAATCATTTTTATTTCTTTTTTAGATTTATCAATTTATGAATTTATAGAAGGTATAGGAAAGCCTTTTGTTCAATAGAGTCTTATTCGCGGAAATGTAACTTAATTACTTAAAGGATTATTCTTTAATAAATAGCATGCTGACTTTGAAATAATTATTCATAAAATTAATATCAAAGGTTCTTAATTATTTCTTTTAATACGCATCAAGTTTCAATTTTACTGTTATTCTGATTGGCGTTTAATTTCTATCTGATTTGCTTTTGAGTATCTGAAATATTCTGAGTCTATTCATTCGGTAAACACTACTAAATCAATCAAATCATTTTTCAATAATCTTATTTCTTATTTCGGAAATTGTCAATTAACCGATTTGAGCAAGGCTAAACTTTCCGATTACTCACAGGAAAGACTGAAACACGTTTCCTCTTATGTTGTCAAAAGAGAGTTTGCTTATTTATCGGTAGTGTGCAATTATGCTTTAGGTAAGAAATATTTGAATGAGAATCCGGTAAAAGGGATAAAGAAGATTAAGCTGCCGGAAAAGCTTCCCTTATTCTTTAGTGAAACCGATTTTCAAATACTGCTGAATGCTACCAACAGCAAAGACCTAAGAGACTTATTTGTCTTTGGCATAAATACCGGACTCCGGGAAATGGAATTAATTACTTTGCGCTGGAGTCAAATAGATTTTATGAACCGATTAGTAATACTGGATAACAGGCATCATTTAACCAAAAGTAAAAAGATTAGAAATGTTCCTTTGAACTTAAAAGCATTGCAAGTTGTAACCGAAAGACAAATAAATAAAGGCTCTGATTTTATTTTTACATATAACAATGAGCCGATTAAACAGCATTTCATTTCACATAAGTTTAAGAAGATTATAATTAAAGCCGGGCTTAATCCTAAGCTTAATGTGCATAGTTTACGTCATTCATTTGCATCTTGGCTTATTCAATCCGGCGTTTCCATTTATTCAATTCGGAAATTACTTGGACACAGTGACCTTAGGATAACTTCAATTTACTCTCATTTGAGAAGTGAGGATTTGATGGATTCAGTAAACAAGCTTAATAACTAAGACATGTTTATAATTTACGTTTAAACCGTCATACGTGCCCTACACGGCACTTTCACTGTCCGAGCTTAAACACATTATACGATTTAAGTTAAAGGCTAAAATAATTTGAATATTGCAGCTTTACTTTAGAATCATTATTTTAATCCACAAATAAGGAACATTTATTTATTTAGGTGAAGTAATGAAAACAGCAGAAGTAAGAACAAGAGTAGAACCGAAATTGAAAAAAGAATCCAACAAGATTTTTAAGAAGCTTGGTTTAAGTGAGAGTGAAGGCGTCCGCCTACTGTTAAAAGGCTTGGTCATTCATCAGGGCATTCCGTTTGAGTTTAAGATTCCAAATGAAGGAACAATAGAAGCTATTGAAGATACCCGAAACAAAAGAAATCTTTCCAAATCTTACACGGATATTGATGAGATGTTCGAGGATTTAACTAAGTGAAATATTCTGTAAGGAATACTAAGCAGTTTAGGAAAGATTTTGAAAAGATAAAATCTCAAGATAAAGATTTAGAGAAGCTTCATAAGGTAAAGATGAAAAAATCAGATTAACTGGTGATAATACTAAAGATCTTTATCCGGAGAACCTTAGACGGGTTGTAGTATATTCTGAAACAGAGAGGTCGGATGTAGAGATAATAACAAACAATTTTTCTTGGACAGCATCGACAATAGCAGAGCTTTATAAACAGCGCTGGCAGGTAGAAACTTTCTTTAAGGAGCTAAAGCAACACCTAAAAATCAAATCATTTTTAGGGACAAATCAGAATGCAATGTGGATACAGATTTGGACAGCATTGATCACTTTGCTGCTAATGAAATACCTTAAAGAAATTTCAAAATATGGATGGAGTCTATCAAATTTAATTGCATTTTTGAGGATGAATCTCTTTGTAAAGATTCAACTTAGTGAATGGCTTGATAATCCTTTTAAGCCGCCAGAGGATATTTCTATAGAAAACAGACAACAAAATTTATTTTGAAGAGGGATTGTTTTCAAATATTGATTGAATCTGTCCAAAACGGTTTGCAAATAATACTTTTGCTGTATTCCTATTTTATTTTGGACAGCACTGTTTATAACAAATATTTTTGATATAACAGCGGAAGAAGTAGCATTTATATAGCTACAATGGTTCGGATACATTTGCTAAGTTTATTAGATGTTTATGAGTTATTTGATTTATTATCAAGAAGATTAAAGGAAGTTTGAGCGTATTTTTTTATTTCCGTAAGTTTGTATTCATAATTTTTATAAAAGAAAATCTAAAAAACATGGACGATAACATTATCATACCGGAAAATCCTTCTGAAAAGAAACCCAAGAATTTTATTTATGAAATCCTAGATGAAGACATGAAAACCGGCAAGTTCGGCGGAAGAGTCCATACAAGATTTCCTCCGGAACCCAACGGATATCTTCATATCGGGCACGCCGCTTCCATCTGTTTGAATTACGGAATTGCACGTGATTATAACGGCAAGTTCAATCTCCGCTTTGACGATACAAATCCTGAGAAAGAGGAGGTTGAGTATGTTGAATCGATAATTGAAGACGTTAAATGGCTTGGAGGAGATTTTGAGGATAGAGTTTTTTATGCTTCCGATTATTTTGAACAGTTGTATAATTGGGCTGTAGAGTTGATCAAGAAAGGTAATGCTTATGTGGATGATTTAAGTGCGGATGAAATTAGAGGGCTTCGCGGAACCCTTACGGAACCGGGAAAGGAGAGTCCGTACCGTAATCGAAGTATTGAGGAAAATATTTCTCTTTTTGAAAGGATGAGAACAGGCGAATTTAACAATGGCGAAAAAGTTCTTCGTGCTAAAATAGATATGGCTTCACCAAATATAAACATGCGCGATCCGATTATGTATCGTATTGTTCATGCAGAACACCACAGGCAGGGAAATAAATGGTGCATTTATCCTACTTATGATTGGGCACATGGGCTTGAGGATTCAATTGAAAAGATTACTCATTCAATATGCACGCTGGAATTTGAAAATCATCGCCCGTTATATGATTGGTTCCTAAATGAGCTGGGAGTTTATCATCCTCAGCAAATAGAATTTGCAAGAGTCAACCTGAACTATACGGTAATGAGCAAACGAAAACTTCTTAAACTTGTTCAAGAGAAATATGTGGATGGCTGGGATGATCCACGCATGCCTACTGTGTCTGCACTTCGAAGAAGAGGCTATACGCCGGAAGCAATTAGAAACTTTACAGACAATTCCGGGATTGCAAAGCGCGACAAAGTGAGCGATTATGCATTACTTGAATTTTCGATTAGGGAAGATTTAAATAAGCGCGCCCCGCGTGCGATGGCTGTTCTTCATCCATTAAAAATAATTATTACAAATTTTCTTGAAGGTAAAGTTGAAGAGC
>JAJYIL010000176.1:5753-6521 GCA_021790055.1 Bacteroidota bacterium | reverse complement strand
GCACACCATATAATGGTGTTTTAACACATGGACCTACTTGGGTAGCTTCTACAGCACCTTTTGGTGATGGGGTAAGTGAACTTCAAACTGTTTCTTCTTCTGGTGCAGTTAATTTTGCAGCAGAAAACTTATCTATGAATTTTACGTCTAAAGCTGGTTCGGATGATTTTGTTGTTACGCAAATAAATACAATTCCATACGGAACTACAGGCATAACAACATCTCATAATTACGGAAGATATTGGATAGTTGAGAAATATGGTTCGGGAACATATTTGGCAAATAGAACTTTTACATTAACGAACGGATCAATTAGTCCTACAGATATTTCCTCTCCGTCAAATATAAAAGTATATTATCGACCTGGTAACAACTCCGGTACATGGAATTCAGTAGGCGCCAATAACGCTACGCAAAATACGGTTTTAAATATTGGAGGCACTGCTTCTTCTGTACAACTATATCTAGGTAGTAACACATCTCCTTTAGCAGGTCCGCCTTCAATTTCGGTTACAGATCCTACATTACCATATGATTTTGGAAATGTTTTGCTGGGAAGTAATTCTTCACAAACCTTTACAATTACAAACAATGGTGCGGGATGGGCGTATATTTCCGGTATTACTTTAACGGATGCAACTAACTTTTCAACAACTCCTGCTCCTATTTACCCGGTAGAAATTGGACCAAGTCAGACTGCTACTTTTACAGTTCAGTTCACACCGAGTGCACCAGGAAATTTAACGACCGGCATATCTATTGATTATA
>JAJYIL010000176.1:0-5743 GCA_021790055.1 Bacteroidota bacterium | reverse complement strand
ATTATAACGCTGCTTCTCCATATGAAGTCTCTGATCCGGGTTTTGCAATAGGTATTGGTAAATTGCTACCGCCGACTTTATCCTCTCCCAATAATGGTGTAACAGGTGTTTCTATCCAACCGAATTTACAATGGAATGCAGTAACAGATGCAGCGCACTATAAATTGGAAATTGCGACTGATAACTTTTCTACTGTTATCTTAACAAAAACTATTGATGCGCCAGCTACTAATTACACTTTTACCGCAAGCGATAGGTTAAACAATAGCACCCTTTATTATTGGAGAGTTACAGCGCAGCCTTCAACTACACCTGCAGGCGATTCTGATCCTTCTTTGGTTAGGCATTTTACAACAATTCCTGATGCCGGAATCAATCTAAATACTCCAACAAATGAATCAATGGTATATTCTAATTCTATTAATTTTACGTGGTGGCTTAATGTTCCGGATGGTGGATTAAAATTTATTTTGCAATACAGCGGGCAAGATGCGCAACCTACGGAATTGGAATGGACTTCAGCTCATCAAGTAACAACAACTAACAAATATTCAACCGTGAGTAACTTATTAAGAGGGAAAAAATATTGGTGGAGAGTATATGCGGAATGGAACTCCGGTCCGCATGAAGGTGAAGTAGTTTGTTATTCACCGGTATTTTGGTTTACCATTCAGGGTGGTGCTACGGTTGTACCGATTCCTTCCTGGCCGATTGAAAACGCAATTGTGTATACTAATTCACCCACTATGTCATGGTACTTAGGAGAGTATGGCGCAGGATTAACTTTCCAGGTTAGGTATGCAACGAGCAACCATAAAACTGATGGAATGTTGGATGATGGCTCTGCTCAAAATGTTCCTGGCAACATTGATGATGCTACGAGCAACATGTATAAAATACTTTCTTCTCTTACTCCCGGAACAACCTATTACTGGCAGGTAAGATCTTATTATGCGAATGCGGGAGAATATTCCGATTGGTCGGTCGTTCAAAGCTTTAGAATTAATGGAGCGGGAACAGTTGTTGTTCCTATCCCTTCCTATCCTACCGAAGGTGTTACTATTTATACCACTAATCCGGTTCTTTACTGGTATCTGCCTGCAGTATCAAACGGATTATTATACGATATAGACTTTGCAACTACTTCCGACGGCTTAGACGGGACGCCGGATTTTTCAACTTCAGTAGCCGATCAACTTTACTATCAAGTTACCGGTTTAACGCCCGGTCAAACTTATTATTATAAAGTAAGATCAAGAAATTCAGATGGACAAACTTCGGGTTGGTCAACTGAAGCTACGTTTAACATAGTTGGCGGTTCGGCAAACAGCTACCCGATTTTAACATATCCAATTCTTAATACTATTATTTATACTCCAACGCCTACTTTATCCTGGTATTTAGAAGGTTCACCTCTCGGATTAACAGGTTACACAGTTAAATATAATGAAGGTTCGGTACCAGGTGGCGGGTGGGATGCATTTGCGCCAGGAGTCCCGAGCTCAGCCCAGGGCGAAGAAGATAATGTTTCGCCGATTTCTACCTCTTATTATTCTCTCCCGGTTTCTTTGAAATACGGTGGTCATTACTATTGGGCAGTTAGAACAAACGGTACAACGCCATCTAGTTATAGACAGGGTGAATTTACGGTTGTTGGTAACAGCACTGTTGGAGAACCAATTCTAAGTAATCCTTCGAATGGAACTACTGTATATTCAACATCAGTAAACCTATCATGGTACATGAACGGTTCAACGGTAGGTATTGATCATTATAACGTAAGGTTCAGTAACTCGGATGAATTTACGGATCCGGAGACAGAACAATCTACAAGTACAAGCTTAAATATAGATAATCTTACAGCAGGTGCTACTTACTGGTGGAAAGTTCGTGCAATTTATACGGACGGAACAAAATCAGGTTGGAGTGACACCTGGTCATTTAATATTCAGGTAGGCTCACCCAACATAGTTCAACCACTTGTTGGCGGACCTAATAATGTGCAGATTAATACTACCGCTGCTACACTTTCATGGTTCACGCCTACGCAGCCGCCGAACGGTGCAAAGTATGAAGTTGAATATGCCGATAACCTGAATTTTAGCAACGCGAAAACTATCGGCGAACTTACAACAACCAGTATTCAAATCAGCGGACTGAATTTAAATTCCAAGTATTACTGGAGGGTAAGGTCTAAGGCATCGGATGGAACTTATTCTTACTATTCTAATACGGCAACATTTACGGCGGGAGAAAATATAACTGCTGTTGAAAAAGAGAATATTATTCCTAAGGAATTCTCTGTAAGCCAGAATTACCCGAATCCGTTCAATCCTTCGACTGTTATTAGCTATGCGATTCCAAAATCTTCTTTCGTCAGCATTAAGATATATAACATGCTTGGGCAGTTAGTCAAAACGCTGGTTAACAGCGACAGACAAGCCGGAACCTACACTGCGCAATGGAATGGAGATAATGAAACCGGGCAGAAAGTAACTAGTGGAGCTTACATCTACAGAGTTGTAGCTGGTAATAATGTTGTAGTTAAGAAAATGCTTTTACTCAAATAAAGCTTACTCTAATCCTCTCCCGATCCCGGATTACCGGGATCGGGAGTTGGTAATCTTAATGAAAAATTAAAATATTCTTATTCATACGCTTTGCCAGAGATTAAGATGAGTTTAGAGTCAATTATTGTGAGTTCGGTTGCTATGTTTAGCGTTTCTTTAGGCATAACCGTTTTAGGCTCTTATGTTGCTTATCGAATTAACAAGCCAAAGAGGTATAAATAATTATTTAATTGAATAGCCTCCGTCAATTATTATGTTGGAGCCGGTTATCCACCTTGCTTCGTCGCTAAGCAGAAACATTGCAAGATTTGAAACATCCTCAACGCTCCCAACGCCGAGAGGATGCTCTAATCTTATCGTATCTATATGACCGGGATATCTAGCGTCTATTCTATCGGTAAGTTCGGTTTGAATCCAGCCGGGAGTTATTGAATTTACCCTGATATCTTTGATTGCTAATTCAAGCGCCATTGTTCTTACTGCTCCTATAACGGCGCTTTTAGCAGCAGAGTAAGCAGTAAATCCTGTTTCACCTTTTATTCCGGCAACCGAGGCTATCAATACATGCGAGCCTTTTTCGGCAGTAATCTTCTTAGACGAGATTATTCTTATCATCTCAACACCCGCATACAAACTGGTTTTAATTATCTCCTCAGCATCTTTCCAGTTGAATGCTCTTAGCGGAGTAAATTTATTTGTTCCGGCGCAATGAACGCTGCCGTGTACCTTTCCTTCCGCAGCGAAATTTTCAATAACATTTTTTAAGGCTTCAAAATTGTTTACATCCAGGGGGGCAGGAACAACTTTATCTCCATACCTTTCTTTTAGTTCATCTAATCTTTCACTGCGTCTGCCGATAGCAAGTACTACAGCGCCCACCTCTAATAGATCCGCAGTTATTTTTCTTCCTATCCCGGAGGTTGATCCTGTAACGACAAATCTTCTCCCGGGGAAATCAAATTTTATGTTCATATGAGGTTAATTTAGTGCGAAGAAAAATAGTTCTATCTTAATAAATATTCAAGATGGTTTGTTAATAATATCAAAACTTTCCTAAAATGATATGAAATTCTCAATATTTTATTTTTCGTGGGGAAAGCTAAGTTGATATATCAAGATTTACAAAATGGTATAAAAATTGATAATACCAAGCCGATTTGTTAATTTTTCAACGACAGATCTGGAAAAACTTTTCCACATCTTGTTGCTATTTAATTTTAAAGCTTACATTTTTTGCGGTAAACTTTTACACAACATTGAAGGAAAATATTGAAGATGCAAGAAACCCAGATAAATAAACCTGTGCTTTTAATAGGATTGACAATATTATTCGTAATAGTTCTTGCTCATTTCTTGAACGGGGTAACCATATTCGGCTACACAGTAAAGCCCGTCGATCTTTTTATGGATATAAAACCCGATTCGCTTATAAACTACAACTCTTCTAATGAACAAAATAATAATAATAAATGCTCATCCTTTCTTAAGGAGCTTAATCTTAATAAATCTTCGCTTACTTCAAGCGTTTCTTTGGATTTGTTAAAAAAAGCCTTCTCCGATAAGCGCGATAATTTAGACGATAATCCTGGTCTTGCGGAGGAGTGGACATCGCCAAAGTTTTACAATGTGCCGATTACAGGCAACCTTGACCAGATGAAATTTTTCTTTAATGCTTTGAAGAACTCTAAGAACGAAAAAATCAGGGTGGCTCATTACGGTGATTCAGGTGTTGAAGGAGATGCGATAACCGCAAACATTAGACAGGATCTCCAGCAAGAATTCGGTGGAACCGGCGTAGGATATTTATCTATTACTTCACAGGATATTACTTTCAGAACTACAACAAAAATGTCGTTCTCGGACAATTGGCAGACTATTTCGGTATTAACCGGGAATCCCCAAGATATTCCTCTCGGCATCAGCGGATTTGTATGCATTCCTCAATACGGAAGCTGGGTTAAATATGCTACAACAGATTGGATGCCGTACCTAAAGTCATTTGAAGAAGCAAAAATATTTTACAGCAACGCAAAAAGCTCGTCTATAAAGTATTCATTCAACGGATCAGGAGATCAGACTGCTAATTTAAAACCCGGAAACAATGTTAAGGAACTTACATTAAAGCCGAAAGGCGGTAGTGCAAATTCAATAAAAATTACTGCTACAATGGCAGACCAGGCTTACTTCTACGGCGTCAGCCTTGAATCGGGCAACGGTGTTTATGTAGATAATTTCCCGTGGAGGGGCAACACCGGTCTCGGTTTTCAGAACATTGCAGAATCATCATTAAGGCAGTTTGGCAAGCTGATGAACTATAAGCTGATCATTTTATCTTTCGGCGCTAATGAAACAAGCTTCGGCTCTTCAGAAAATACTTGGTACGCCAATCAGATGGTAAAAGTAATTAACAACTTGAAGAAAGCTTTCCCGCAAACAAGTATTCTTATTATTGGCGTGGGCGATAGAAGCATAAAAAGAGGAATGCGTTTCGTTACAGATCCTGCCATCCCACAGCTTTTGAAAGTGCAGCAGGGAATTGCTGCCAGAACCGGAGTAGCTTTCTGGAGCCTGTTCGACGCAATGGGGGGATACAACTCGATGGAATCCTGGGTGCATGCAAATCCACCTCTTGCGCTGATGGATTATACGCATCCCTCTTATCAAGGCGCAGCTAAGATAGGCAATATGATTGCCCGGGCTCTAATCGATGCTTACAACAAATTCAAATAGTTCTTACAACTTTTATTTGAGGAAGAAATGATTTCAGAAAAACTTAAGAAAATTATACTTAACGAATTAAATCTTGACGAGTTTGATATAAAGGATGAAACCACCGCCAACCAGGTACCGGGCTGGGATTCTTTCAACCATATAAACGTTATCCTGGCAATTGAAAAGGATTACAATATCCATTTTAAAGGACTGGAAATATTAAGAGTGAAAAATATTGGAGAGCTTCAAAGACTAATTGATTCCAAGATGCAGGGCTAAGCGGACATCTTATGTTTTCAAGCATAGACTTTAACAAATTCTGGCAGCTTTTTGTCTACGATCCGAACGACCACCTCTATTTTGGATCAAGCTTTTTCATGTTCCTTATCTTCGGGCTTTTGATAATATATCGACTCGCCGCCAAGAGCAAGAACATAAAGATATATTCGCTAATATTTTTT
>JAJYIL010000175.1 GCA_021790055.1 Bacteroidota bacterium | reverse complement strand
ATGTTTTTCGATCATCGTAATCCGGAAATTGTAAAATGGATGGGCTCAAGAAAACTTGATATTTAACTAATAATTTGTTCTATTGAATTATTAAAAATTAACAAGAAGTATAATACTTTAGAAAATTGTAAATCTATGAAACATTTCAAAACGATAAGTGAGTTGGATGAGGCTGAAGGTTTTCCGCTGCCCGAACATCCGCTGATAAGTTTAAACATTCTTACAAATGCATCTCCGCTAGAGAAGAATATAGAGTTCGCATGCAACTTTTATATTATTTGTTTTAAAAAAGTAAAGTCCGGCGAGCTGTTATACGGCAAAACAAAATACGACCACAACACCGGGTTAATGTTTTTTACGAAACCAAATCAAGCTCTGACAGCACGCGGGCTTCAGTATTCGGAAAAAGGATTTGTTATCCATCTTCATGAAGATTTTTTAATGGGACATCCTTTGTTTATGGAAATTAAAAAATATAATTTTTTTGATTATGAAAACCATGAAGCGCTTCATCTTTTACCAAGAGAAAAAGAAATTATGTGGTCGCTCTATTTTAAGATGGAGACTGAATATAAAAATAATCCGGATGAGTTCAGCAAATCTATTATTCTCTCCCACCTAGATTCTTTATTGAAGTATGCGCAGCGATTTTATAAAAGACAGTTCATTGACAGAAAACCTTTAGCAGGAAAAACAGCAACTAAATTCGATGAATGTTTGAATGATTATTTTGTAAAAGGCGAAGCCGAACAAAAAGGATTGCCTTCAGTGAACCACATTGCTTCTCAGCTTAATCTCTCTCCAAAATATTTAAGCGATTTGCTAAAGCAGGAAACAGGTAAAACTGCTTTGGAGTTAATTCATCTATTTGTAGTTTCAGAAGCTAAGAATATGATTATATCGGGAGATAAGAGTATTTCGGAAATTGCTTATAGGCTTGGATTTGAAAACCCGCCGTATTTTTCCAGGATGTTCAAAAAAGAAGTTGGGATGAGCCCTAAAGAATTTAAGAACCGGATTCTAAATTAATTTTTACATACTATACATAAAAACAACTTCCGGAAGCTTCTGTACACTCCTGATGAATCTGGGGCTACTCAGCTACCTTGAACACTACGAAAGGTTATCGAGTGTCCCGATGAAAATCGGGATGTATCGAGATGACCGGAAGAAGGCGCTATTGATTTAAGAATCAATCACAATAGATAACGCCAAGAATATATATCTTTACCCAGTTAGAATTTTCATAATCCCAAAAACGGAGAATCACAATGGAATACAATAAATTAGGAAACTCAGATCTATCAGTCTCGGCAATAACTTACGGTGCATGGGCAATCGGCGGATGGATGTGGGGCGGTACAGAACGTAAAGATGCGGTTGCTGCAATTAAGACTTCTTACGAATTAGGAGTAACGTCCGTTGATACAGCTCCGGCTTATGGTCAGGGTTTAAGCGAAGAGATAGTAGGTGAGGCAATAAAAAGCATCCCTCGTGATAAAATTCAGATTCTTACAAAGTACGGTTTAAGATGGGATAAACAGATCGGCGAGTTCTTCTTTGCAAGCAAAGGCAATAACAGGGAAGACGTAAACATGTACCGATATGCCGGCAGGGATAGTGTAATATATGAATGTGAGAACAGTCTCCGCAGACTTGGCACCGATTACATTGATCTTTACCAGATACACTGGGATGATCCAACTACTCCGATTGAAGAAACGATGGAGGCCATCTCGAGCTTGATAGAGCAGGGAAAAGTGAGATATGCAGGTGTATGTAACTACAACGTAGAGCAGATGAAACAAGCTGAGAAAGTTCTTAATCTTGTTTCAAATCAGGTTCCGTTCAGCATGGTGAACAGACGTATTGAAGAGGAAGTTGTTCCTTATTGTTTTAAGAATAAGAAATCTATTCTTGCATATAGTCCGCTGCAAAAGGGACTGCTGACGGGAAAGTTAAAGCCCGGATATAAGTTTAATGAAGGCGACCACCGCGCAGAAGACAAGTATTTCACTACCGAAAATATAAACGCCATAAATGAGTTCCTTGATAAATTGAAACCTCTTGCAGAAAGGAAGAAAGCAACGCTTGCTCAATTAGTAATCCGGTGGACGATAGAAAGACCTGGCATTACTGTTGCCCTTGTAGGCGCACGCAATGCAAAGCAAGCGGAGCAGAATGCTAAGTCAATCGATGTGAAGCTTACAAAGGATGAAATTGAGTTTATAAATAAGCAGCTTACTCAGGTTAAGTTATCCTTGTAAGGTTGAGGGGTTAATGGTCATTAATCAATCGTCATTCGTCTATTAAGACTATTCAGCAGTACATGTTAATATGAAATTTTAATTCCCGTATTCAGCAAATGACCAATTACCACTTTAGTTTAACGCAACGCAGAGTCCTCTGATAATACTTGCAAGCTTTACAGCATCAAATATCCTCGCCTCGGAAGAGCCCATTTTTCTTACCGATGCCTCGTGGCTGTTTACGCAGGACTCGCATCCGTTTACCGTTGAAACTGCAAGACTCATCAGCTCAAACAATTCTTTACCGAGTACCGGGTTCATCATTACGTTCATCTTTATTCCGGCAGGTATTGTCTGGTAATTCTCATTGCTGCCTTTTATAAAATGCTTGAAACGATAGAAGACATTATTCGTCGCAAGAGTTGATGCGCACGCTAATGCTTCGGCAATCTCAGATTCATTTGCCCCGTTTTGTTTTGCATGATTTATGAAGGCGTTGGTTAATTGTTTGTGGCTTTCGTTAGCTGCAATCGCCACGGCAATAAGGTATGCTTCTTTAGGATTAAGATTTTCGGAGCCGAGAGAGTTCTTCAAATTTATTCTTAAATCTTTAAGGAATCTTGTCTCTCCCTCAGCCATCAGATCGAGGTTCGGGAAAGTTTCATTTTCCTTAAGTCCGATATCATTCAGTAAATCTAATTTGGTTTCGTTTAGTGACATAATTGATCTCGTTTTAGAATATCGTAGCACAGTTTAGTAATCTGTGCTACGAGAATAATTAAGCATTGAGGTCACGCAACCTTCAAAGTTTCCTGTCCCTTTTCCCAATTGCATGGGCAAAGCTCGTCCGTCTGCAGTGCATCAAGAACTCGCAGTACTTCTTTTACGTTCCTTCCAACATTCAAATCATTTGCGCTTACCCAGCGGATTATACTGTCGGGATCGACAATATATGTTACTCTGTAAGCAACCTTCTCGTTCTCTTCAAGAATTCCGAGGGACTCTGCAAGCGACTTTGAGGTATCTGCAAGCAATGGAAATCTTAAATCTTTTAAATCTTTATGGTCTCTTCTCCATGCAGCGTGAACATATTCGGAGTCGGTTGATGCGCCAATCAAAACCGCATCACGGTCGCGGAATTCTTCATAATTTTTATTGAACTCGGCAATCTCGGTAGGGCATACGAATGTAAAATCCTTAGGGTACCAAAACATTACCATCCACTTGCCGGCGTTTATATGATCTTCGCTTGTTATTTCGGCAAACTCCTTTCCTTTCTCTAAAGATACAACCGCAGTCTTTTTGAATTCAGGAAATTTGTTACCGATAAATAATCTGTTGTTCATTTTGTAGATCCTTTTCTGTTGTTAGTAAATTATTACTTTTTGTTTGATGCATAAAATTAATTTTATGATTCATGTGCATCAAATAGATTGTGACTATGACAACATAGAAATTATTTATTGGACATCTATGTGTATAGATGTTATATTAACTCTGTCATTTCTGTTGACTGCTGAAACAACCTAAACATCTTCTATCCGGTTATGACAAAATTTTATCTGAAGATAATTCTCATTAAATAAATTATTCATCAATAAAATCGAAAGGAATGAACGATGGCACAAGTAGCAAGAGACATGGTAAAGAAGGCGGGAGTAGACGTAGACAAGCTTATCAATCTTCTTGTCCGCAATGCGTCTGCGGAATTAACTACCTACTATTACTATACAATCCTCCGTGTTAATTTAATTGGTCTTGATGGCGAAGGTTTAAAGGCGATAACTGAAGATGCGCGCATCGAGGACAGGAATCATTTTGAGGTCCTTGTTCCGCGTATTTACGAGCTTGGCGGAAAGCTGCCGCGGGATATGGTAGAGTTCCACAACATCTCCGCGTGCCCGCCTGCTTATTTACCCGATAATCCGAGAGATATAAATGCAATGCTTAAAGTTCTAGTAGCTGCAGAGCGCTGCGCAATTACAGGCTACACCGAAATTTGCAACATCACTGCAGGTAAAGATCACCGTACGTATGATATTTCTCTCGCAATTCTTCATGAAGAAGTTGAGCACGAAGCCTGGTTCTCCGAATTCATCGGCGAGGGTCCGTCTGGGCACGGCGGCGTAAGGACGGAAGGGCATTCTCCATATGCACGAAAGTTCTTGCCGAACGGCGGAAAATAGTATATCAATTAAGAAATATTTTTGATAAAAAAATCAAATTTAATTTTGTTCATCTTTAGCATAAAATGAATATTGAGCATTGATTATTGAACATTGAGAATTCATTTTGTTTAATTTTCAATACTCAATATTCAATTTTCAATTTATAATCACACCTTTAGAGGACTCCGTTTTTATTCCCCTCCTCTTTATCTATATTTGAATTAGAAAATCATGACATTAGCACAATTAGATTATGTTGTTGCCGTTGATAACTTCCGGCATTTTGCAACTGCTGCCAGTCATTGCTTTGTTACGCAGCCTACTCTCAGCATGCAGATTCAGAAACTGGAAGAAGAGCTCGGTGTAATTATTTTCGATCGCTCCAAGCAGCCTGTTGTTCCCACAGATATCGGATTAAAGATTATTCGCCAGGCAAGAACAATTTTGCAGGAGTCGGAGCGCCTTCAAAATATAATTGATTCCGAAACCGGTGAGTTCAAAGGTACTTTGAAGATCGGGATTATCCCGACTATTGCGCCGTACTTAATCCCCTTATTTTTAGAATCGTTTGTAATGAAATATCCCGGGATTGAATTAATAATCGATGAAATTACGACGAAAGAAATTGTTCGAGCTTTGAATAAAGACCTTCTTGATGTCGGCATATTAGCGTTACCCATAAACGCTCCCGACCTTGTAGAACATGTTTTGTACTATGAGCCTTTTGTCGCATATATTTCTAGAAAGCATTCTCTATTTAAAAAAGATAAAATTGACATCGATGATCTTTCAAGAGATGATCTGCTTCTGCTGAAAGAAGGACATTGCCTTCGCGGTCATGCTCTCAAGATCTGCAAGAGCAGCGACAGGGAGTGGCGCGCGACTGAGAGAAAGATTCTCTTTGAGAGCGGCACAATTGATACACTTAAGAAATTAGTAGAGCAGAATTTCGGAATTACTCTTCTTCCTTATCTTGCAGTTAAAGATATTGAGACTGAAGAGAAAAAATCCTTAGTGCGGGAGTTTAATCCTCCTATCCCGAAGAGGGAAGTGGGTTTAATTTATAGCAAAGTCTTTCTTAAAATGCACTTTATTGATGCGCTTACAAAAGAGATTTTGAAGGTGATTCCCAAAAGTCTGATGGAAAAGGAAAACAGCTTAATAGTTAGGTAAATGTTCAAGACAAAAAGGAAAATTAATTTTTACGATTGCGATCCTGCAGGGATTCTTTTCTTTGCAAGGATATACGAGCTTTGCCATTCAGCTTACGAGGAGATGATTGCCGGAATTCACTTAAAAGAAGATTATTGGAACAACGATGAATACATAGTTCCTATTCTAAACAGCGAAGCCCATTACCACAAGCCAATCAAGTTCGGGGAAACAATTACAATTGAAATTAATGTTACAAAGCTTAAAACATCTTCTTTCGAGCTTGAGTACCATTGCTTAAACAGCAGGGATGAAGAATGTAATGTTGTAAGAACAGTACATATCTTTGTCGATAAATCTACGTGGAAGAAATGCGGGATGAAGAAGGAAATTAAAGAAGGTCTTGCTTTACACTTGGTTTAAATGATTTTCGATGCCGGATACTTAATACTCGATTTTCATCGAGAATCGAGTATCGAATTTCTGTATCCAGAATTAGGATGATTTCTCTTTCTTACCCATTACTAACAATTTCTCTCAGTTTATCTTTCAGTACTTTACCCATTTCCGTCTTAGGAAACTGCTCCAGTATAAAAATCCTTTTCGGCTGTTTGTAGCCCGGCAGCTTATTTTTCAGAAAGTCTTTCAATTCATTTAATGAATTGTAAAACATAGTATGGATACTTTTAAGTAATGATAATTCATCTATATTATATCTATCATTAAAATTATTCATCGCATTCCGTATAGAAGCTATTTTATTTAATAATAATTCAAGTTTCATACATATCCGTAAGTTTTTAATTATATTTTCACTTTCTTGATTTGGAGTTTTTAATAATTGAGCAATGTGTGAGTCTATCTGATGTCGTTGAGAAAAAGAAGAGAAATTATTACAATCATAATCATAAATAGGGTTCAATTCTTTAATATAAAATAAGATAATATTCCCGATTGTTTTC
>JAJYIL010000174.1 GCA_021790055.1 Bacteroidota bacterium | reverse complement strand
TATAATTCTCAATAATTTTTTCCGCAGTTAATCCGTCAGGAATTACAAATGAAGTTGTATCCGCTTGAGCAATTGACTTTTTAATACTATCCTGCCTTGTAAATGCAGGATTAAATTTTCCCGATACAAAGCATGCTGAAATTAAAAATACCGATACGGCGACTGTTGACAGAAACCTTTCCACTTCGATGCTTAATTTAAAAATCAATTAAAAAATAATTACAATATTACTAATTATGCCAATTTAATTAAACAGTAATTTATCCTCGTGTTTTACAATGCACCGGCAATAATAGCCTTCTATACAATTCTTTCACCATTTGCAACATTTTCTTTAATAAGTGGATGTTATGACATAATTTTCCAAAGTTGATTTAAGAAATTTGAGGGAGAACCGATGAGGACTGTTTTATATTTTCTTTTAGCTGTCTTGCTAACAAAAACATCTTTTGCTCAAAAGTATTTTGTACACGGGAAGATAAAGGATAAAAGCTCGGGTGCAGCTTTAAGCTATACCAACGTAAGAGTAATGAACTCGACCTTTGGCACTGCGGCAAATATAAACGGCGAGTATGAACTCAGGCTTGAAAAAGGCAGCTACAAGCTAATCGCCTCATGTATCGGATATATTTCCGACACCATTTCAATCAAATTAGATAGGAATCTTTATAATATAAATTTCGATATGACTGAAACGAACATTAAGCTTCCGGCAATTACCGTTTTACCCGGAGAAAATCCGGCAATTCCTATCGTCAAAAAAGCGATTGAAAAAAAGAAAGAGCGGAACAATAAGCTTATCAGCTACGAGTTTGATGCGTACACGAAGGGTATAATTAGAACGCAAAAAGATATTTCAGGCAGCGGCAGTGGAGTCAGCGTAGGATTAGGAAGCGATACTTCCGCATTAAAAATTACGGGCATTATCGAAAACGAAAGTAAAGGCTTTTTTAAAAAGCCTGATGAGTATAAAGAAGAAATCATTGCAAGGAAACAAAGCGCTAATTTCCCTTCTTCAGTTAATGTTCTTACCGGAGGAAGAATTCTTCAAAATTTTTATAATGATAAAATCAATTTCCTTGGAAGAGATTTACCAGGACCCCTTGCTGACAATGCATTGCGATACTACTATTTCTCGATTAGTAAAACTTTGGCAATTGATAATCATCCGGTTTACCAGATTCATATCGAGCCGGATGACCCGAACGACCCTGGCTTTGTCGGAAATATTTTTATTACAGACAGTAGTTATGATTTAATTAAAGTCGAGCTTGGATTAAACCGTGCAGCCAACACCGGCGGGCTGTTTGACAGCGTAAATGTATTCCAACAATTTTCAGAATTCAAGGATTCTATTTACATGCCGGTTGATTATAGAATTTTTGTAACGGCAAATTACCTCAGTCTCGTTAAGTTTGGCTTTGAGCTGAATACTATTCTTTATGATTACAAAATCAATCCGCCGGTTAACAATGATATTTTTTCAAAGGCTATTTTAACGGTACTTCCAAATGCCGATAAGAAAGATTCAACTTACTGGAAGAATGCCGTAACAATTCCAAATACGCCTGATGAAATCTCTGCTTACAAAAGGATAGACAGCCTTGAGAACGTGCCTCGGACTTTCTGGGATAATTTCAATATTCTTTCCAACCGCATAAATTTTTCGGATAACTTTTCCGTTAGCGCTCCTCTTGCAATGTACCATTTCAACCGCGTGGAAGGGCATACTCTTGACTTCGGCTTATTCCTTCATGAAGCAGCAAATAAAAGGCTGAATACTTCTCTTAAGTTTGATTACGGCTTTTCAGATAAAAGATTTAAAACAAACTTTAATGCTTCCTTTTACCTTGGAAATTATCGTACTTACAAGATTTCATTTGGTGCGTTTAATAAATTGAATATTCTTTTCGGAAATTCCGACAACTATAACGATTTAACCTCAACGCTGCTTTCACTGCTTTCAAAATATGAATTTAGAAATTACTATTATTCGAAAGGATTTAACCTGGAAGCTTCCGGAGACGTGTTCCCGGTTCTGAACTTGAGCTTGGGATTTGAGAACCACACAGATAACAGTGCATTTAACAACAGCAACTTCTCTTTCTTCGATAAAAATAGAGGCTACTCTCTTAATCCGCCAATCTTTGAAACAAAGATTAATTCCATCAACGCAGGATTTAATTTTGATTTTAGGGATTATATTGAAGACGGATTTTTCAGACGGCGGGTTACTCTTAGAAAGTCTTACGCCACATTCGGAGGAAAGATTATTTATTCTAACTCTAGCTTTTTGAAAAGTAATCTTGACTTTACAACTTATGAATTCAACAGCCGCGGGACAATCAACACCTTTAACTCCGCCCGGTTATATTTTAAAATCTTTGGCGAGTATACTAACGGCTCACTTCCCTACCAGATGCTTTATGCTTTACCCGGCAACATAGATTTAACAGCGCAGGATTTTACTTTCAGAACTTTGAAAGTAAATGAAATTCTGGGCAGCAGGGTTGTTACGATTAATATTGAACATAATTTTAACAGCGAGCTTTTTAGGCTGATACCCATTCCATTTATTAAAGACATGGACCTCCAGCTTAGCGGATTTTTAAACATTGCATATTCAGATATAGGCGAAAAAACAAAATCAATTTCACCATATCCGCTAAAAACATTTAAACATCCTTTTTACGAAGTCGGCTTTGAACTCGGGCAGGCATTAGTCCCGTTAAGCTTGGATTTTGCATGGCGGCTAAATTACCGCGGCGAAAATAATTTTAGAATTGGAATAAATACTTTCATCTACTAATAGAATATTAGCCTGACAAAATAAGAAAGAGTAATAAAGACAAAGGACATAGAGCATAGCGCAAAGCAATTAGTAACAAGTGTGCCCCTAACGCATTGCGTATAAATTCTCACTTTCCTAAAAAGTCCAGCAAAGCGTGAATGAAAGTAAAAGGATGAGGCGGGCAGCCCGGTATAAATAAGTTTACAGGAACTTCATCAAAAAATTTCCTGTTAATTTGATTTGAGTCTGCGAACAATCCTCCGCTTATTGCACACGCACCAACGGCAATTACAATCTTCGGCTCGCTGATGCTGTTGTAGGCATCTTTTAACGCAGGCGCCATGTTTGAAGAAATCGGACCCGTAATTACAACTCCGTCTGCATGTCTTGGCGAAGCGACAAAATCAATTCCGAATCTCCCCATGTCAAAGTTAACGTTGGATGCAGCATTCAGTTCCAGTTCGCAGCCGTTGCAGCCGCCGGCAGAGACCTGCCGCAGCTTAAGCGAGCGTCCGAACAGCTTGTGAATTTCCTTCTTAGCCTCTATGGCTGTGTTGTCGAACTCTTCAAAAATTTTTGATGAAGCAATCACCAGAGATTCTCTCTTTGAACTTCCAAGTCTATATTGATTTGAAAACTTTATTGCACCGTCCGAAAATTTTTCACATTCTCCGCAGAAGATGCATTTGCCCAAATCTATTCTCAACGGATTTACATCAATTGCACCGGTTGGACAAATTTCTTTACAGCCGACACCGCCGTTCCAGCTTCTTGTTTCATCGATAATAGGGAATCCCCGGAAAGCTTCCATCACCTTTGCCTTCCGGATATCCGGTATAGCTTGCTTGCCGTGTCTTATTCTTAATTTAAGTAAATCAAACATCTCAATTCATAATTGAATTTTATAAATCAAATCCGCTGTAAGAAAGATTAAAGCTTTTGTTGCAGAGCGGAAAATCGGAAATCCCGTTGTTCCTTACTGCCAGCGCAACCGCAATCCAGTTGTTGAACGACGGGTCTTTAATCTTATATCTTTTTAATTGTCCTTCTTCGTCTGTAATCCCAGCGTGAACAATTTCACCGCGCCAGCCTTCAGACATTGAGACTACAAATCGTTTTGGCAACAAATCATTTGAAGGCTTTTTCAACTCTCCTTCTACCGGAGATTCGAGAAGCTCTCTGATAATTTTTATTGATTGAATTATCTCGACGTAACGAATATAAGCCCGCGCAAAAACGTCGCCGGATTTCAGAGTTAATTTATGAACCGGGAAAAGTGTAAAGCCATCGTAGGGATGGTCGGTACGAACATCGAGTGCGACTCCGGATGCCCTGGCAGCGGGTCCGACAAGCCCAATCTCCTTTGCGGTTTCAAACGAAACTACACCGGTCTTTTCAAATCTTGCCAACACAGACGAAGAAGAAAATAATACTTCTGCGGCAAGTTCAACATCTTCTTCAAGCTTGTTCAACGTCTGGGAAATATTTTCTTTAAGTTCCTTGTTAATGTCGTAATTAACGCCGCCGACTGCAATCAAACTGTGCCCGAACCTGCTGCCGCAGATCGCCATTGTCGAATTAATTATCTTAGTTCGCATAGCACCGAATGAAGAGTTGCCGGTAAGATAAGCAACGTCTCCTGCTAAAGCAGAAAGGTCACCGAGATGAATTCCGATTCGTTCCAGCTCCGATGCAATTGTTCTTATAATAATTGATTTACGGGAAACATCCGTTTCGCCTAAAGATTCTATTGCCCTGGCAAACGTTCCGGCATGACCGATTACCGTATCTCCGGTAATCGACTCGGAAAGATTCAAAAGGAATTCCGGTTTGTTCTTATTCTTTAAAAATAAATCCTCTACTCCCCTGTGCTGAAATCCGAGTTCAATTTCGAGGTGATAGATTTGCTCTCCGTGACATGAAAACCTAAAATGCCCGGGCTCGATTATGCCTGCGTGAATTGGTCCTACACCAACTTCGTGAACTTCTTCTCCTTCCATCGTAAAAAACTCATATTGATTTTCCTCGCTGGAAATTCCGGCTATACCTTTGCGAGCGGGCTTAAGCCAGGGATGTCCCACCGGCTTTATTCCGAACTGCTCGTAGAATTCTCTTTCAAAGAGATGAAATGACTGGACTTCCGGAGTAATCGATTCGAATGAACCCCCTTCGGAAAATAATGTTGACGCGGCAAACAGCTTCGATTGTTCATCATCGGCTAAGACAATATAGAGAGCAACGCAGTCCTTTAGCTTGTCTCCGAAGAACTGTACCACACGGCATCCTTCGGAAATCTTTTCTATTATTTTTGTCTTCAAAGATGAATATTCCAGTTGAGGAATTTCGTCTAACGGAACAGATTGAAGATTTTTTATTTCACACCAACTCAATCAATTACTCCAGCTAATTTAGAAAGCCCGCGGCATTCTTTATTACATTCAAAACGGTTTCAGGAATATTTGTACCGATTGTTATAAGCAGAAGCAGCATTAAGAATTGCCCTGCGTAAGCCGAAAGGCTCAACCGCTTCGGTTTGATTATTTCATGTGCGCTTTCGCCAAAAGACATTTTGAAAACTGCACTTCCCATTCCATAAATTATTACCGCGAGCAAAATGAAAAACGGGACTGCAAGCCAGCCAAGCCCCGCTGCAAAAAACGCCTTTGCAATCAAGAACTTTGCGATGAAAGCGGGGAATGGCGGTATACCGGAAATCGACAACAAAGAAATAATCCATATCCAGCCGGTGATGGAATCTTTTTTTAATAGACCACGCACGCTTTCAATCTTCTTGGTTTTGAAATGATGAAGTATATTTCCTGAAGTAAGGAACAATGAAGTTTTGGAAAGTGAATGTGCAATCAGCAGAATCATCGCGGCAAACATTCCGGGCTTGCCAAGCGCGGCGCCTATGAAGAGTATTCCCATATTTTCAATAGAAGAATACGCTAGCATCCTTTTGTAATTTTTTATCTGAAGCATAAACACTGCGCTGATAAGCAGCGAAAGGAAGCCGGTTACAAGCAGCAGAAAATTAGAGAACGACTCGCGGTGCGCATCTATCATAATTCCCTGCACGCGTATGAGCCCTAAAAATGCAGTGTTGAGCAGCGTTCCAGAAAGCATTGCCGATACGGGTGAAGGCGCCTCTGAATGAGCATCGGGAAGCCATGCATGCAGTGGAGCTACTCCAATCTTAGTTCCAAAGCCAACGAGAATAAACGCAAAGCTCATTTGCAGCCACAAAGGATTTATTTCCGAAGCATGCGTATACAAATCGGCAAAGAAAAGTGAATTGAACGATTGACTTCCGATTGAAAGGATTATGATGCCTACAAACGCAAGCGAAATTCCAATCGAGCAAATGTAAATATACTTCCACGCTGCTTCAAGCGAAGACTTTTTCTTTTCGAAATAAATTAATAGCGCGCTGGTTAAAGTCGTAGCTTCAACAAACACCCACATAAAAGCAAGATGAGTTGAGAGTAGAACACCGGTCATTGCGACTACAAAGAGGAACATCGTTGCTGTATAAACTGTTTCCTGCTGTATTGAGGATTTATGCTCATCAAAATAAAAGATGCTGTAAATTGATGATGAAAGAAAAACAACCGACATTACGGCAAGAAATAATATTCCGATTGCATCAAACTTAAAATAAATATTGAGCCAGCCCGGCAAAATCACCCAGTTCACTCCGGACCAAACAAACAAAACAACGGTAATATAAATAATCGGAAGCAGGAACAAAGAAATTTTTGTTACAATCCTGCTGTTTGC
>JAJYIL010000173.1 GCA_021790055.1 Bacteroidota bacterium | reverse complement strand
CAATATTATCCGGGAAATATTTCGGATGTTGGGGGAGATGCTCAATAATAGCGTTTATCACCGAACTAATGTTGTAACCAAACGAAGCTGATACCGGTATTATTCCGGCGAATAACTTTTTCTCCTCAAATTTCTTAATCAGAGATTTCACATGCTCTTGAGTCGAAAGGTCAACTTTGTTGATGAGCAGCAGCTTCGGCTTTTTATTCATCGAGATGACGGTTGAAATAGTATTATCTTTAAATGTATACTCTCCAGCAGCATCTGCTTCAACATCAAGAATCAAGACGATAACATCCGCATCCCGGATGGATAGCTCAACGTCTTCCATCATCTTTTCCTGAAGAAGATAAGCCGGTTCTAATATTCCGGGAGTATCGAGAAAAATCATCTGGTAATCATCTTCGGATAGAATTCCCAAAATTCTTTTCCTTGTAGTTTGCGGCTTGCTTGTAACGATGGAAAGCTTTTGTCCAAGCATCGCATTCATCAAAGTAGACTTACCGGCATTCGGCTTGCCTAATATTGCTATGTAACCGGATTTGGTTGAAATTTCTTTTGTCATTCGATTGTGAAGACTTTTAAATATTTTTTACTTAAAAAAGAAAATCTAAATTGTATTTTTAAAATTAGATTTCAAGCGGATGATTACCAAATTTAGGCGGTTGAAAATCAACCACCAAGTGGATGAATTTCAGCCATCAGATGGACGATTTGCAGAGTGATTTACCGGTGTAATTCCTAGCTGAGTGAAAAGCAAAACTTACCCGGACATCATTTATTGAAGCTTACCAAGCTTTCTTTTGGTATGTCGCAGATTCTCGAAGAAAATATATCCCGTAATTATAATTCCAAATGAGAAGATAGAGCCGACAATCGAGACGTTCTTTGTCGAAAGAATATTAATAAACGATTCAAGAAAATTTGTCAACGAACTTATATAACTGTCAATGGAATAGGTTGAAGTACCGCCGGAACCGCTGCTGACGCTAAGAACAAACACATATCCGATTAACGCAAGACAAATCAAAATGAAAATTGTAGAAATGGAAAATATAAAGTATCTGTCCTTTCTTGCCTTAACCGCACTCTTTCTAATATGTGCCATCACCCTTGCGGTAAAGTCAAAGCGGGGCTCATAAACTTTAAGCTTCCCGAGTTCACTGTGTACTTGCTGAAGTGCGGCTAATATTCTTCTGTCTTCTTCAGAGTTTTTTAATTGTTCTCTCACTTCATTGAGCACACTCTGTTCAAGCTCGCCGTCAATGTATTTATTCAATATCTCGTCGCTTAGCTGAATCATAACAATTCCTTTTCATAATTTGTCTTCATCAATTCATCTCTTAATGTATTCCTGGAACGATGAAGCATTACCTTAATGTTCGCAACCGATGTTTCCATTATTTCGCTAATTTCTTCACACGTCATGTTTTCAAGATAAAAAAGATTTATTACCGACGAAAACTTTGCCGGAAGCTTTTCAATTAAAGCATGAATAAATTTTGAAAAATCTTCCCGCTCGGTAACACGGAAATCATAATCGCTTTTCAAACTTAAATGGTCGTCAATTGAAGACATTTCGTTCTCTATTTTTCTCTTCTTGCCTGAAATCTTTGTCAACGCAGTGTTGTAAACAATCCTGTAAAACCACGTCGAAAATTTTGCCTCAAGCCTGAAGCTTTGCAACGAATTAAATGCTTTCAAAAAACAATCCTGAAGAACCTCTTCGGCATCCATTTCATTCTTAAGCATCCGCTTAAGCATTGAAAAAGCCTTATTCTTATATCTATCAACCAGCAAGGCGTAATCGGAATGATTACCTTTTTTAATAGACTCGATAATTTCTAAATCAGTAAGGTTCTTCATTTTATCTTTTTGACTCCCTCATCCGCCGAATGGTTACACTTAATTTCACCCCATGCATTTCTATTCCTAATTTGAAGAACTACAGCGAACTTTTTGATTAAATCTTAATAAACATAGACAGACCAGCATTAAAAATCAATTAGAATTTTTATGTAACCCAAAAACATAAATTCAAGTCTTAAGTTTTGAAAGAAAGGTTGCTAATTAAATGACAACCGGAAGATTTAATGAAAATGTAACCGGATAAAAATAATTTTAGTCATAAAGAATAAATTGAAAGGAGACTTAAGATGGATGCTGGCGTAGTTGGCGTATTTGTACCGATAATACTTTTTTTGGTAATCGGTTTAGTAATAGTTGTAAGCATTTACTTCCATTCAAGAGAGAAACAAATGCTGATTGAAAAAGGTCTGGATGCTCAATCGATGAAAGAGTTCTTTGAAAATAAAAGAGACCCTTATGTATTGATGAAGATTGGCATTATTGCTTTCTTTTTTGGGATCGGCTTAGGAATAGGGATGATGCTTAATGAATATACCGACCAGGAATACTGGATACCGTTCCTGCTCTTTACCCTTACTGGATTGGGATTTATGGTTGCAAACTTTGTTGCAAAAAAATTGGAAGCAAAGGATCAATAATTAAAGGCTGGTTAGCGCCAGCCTTTAAGTTTCTTATTCCTGGGCAGCAAGCCACCTTTCAACATCAATTGCAGCCATACAACCGGTGCCGGCGGCAGTAACAGCCTGGCGATAATTTTTATCTGCAACGTCTCCCGCAGCAAATACTCCAGGAACATTAGTGTAGGTGGAGCCCGGCTTTACTTTCAAATAGCCGTTCTCGTCCATATCAAGAATGCCTTTGAACAAACTGGTATTCGGCTTATGACCGATTGCGATAAACAATCCGTCTATGTCAACCTTTGAAGTTGAATGGTCTTTAGTATCTTCAAGAATGACTCCGGTCATTGTTTTCCTTCCGTTCTCTTCTTTGCCAAGGACTTCTTTTATCACTTTACTTGTTAGGAATTTTATCTTCGGATTTTTCTTAGCTCTTTCGGACATTATTTTAGAAGCACGGAATTCATCTCTTCGATGAACAATTGTAACCTCAGAAGCAAACTTTGTAAGATAGTTGGCTTCTTCCATTGCCGTGTCACCGCCGCCAACAACAAGTATTTTCTGGTTCTTAAAAAAGAAACCGTCGCAGGTTGCGCAGGCAGAAACACCGTATCCCATGTACTTGTTTTCGCTTTCAATTCCGAGTAGCCTTGCAGAAGCACCGGTAGATATAATTACTGCATCAGCAGTATGAACTTCATTATAAGTCTTAACGACGAATGGTCTTTTCGAAAAATCAATTTCCGTTACTTCTTCATAAATGCATTTTGCACCAAACCGCTGAGCCTGCTTGCGCATTACGTCCATAAGTTCAGGACCCATTATGCCGTTTTCAAAACCCGGATAATTTTCTATCTCAGTTGTTATTGTAAGCTGACCACCGGGCTGCATTCCTTCAAACACAACAGGATTCAGATTTGCTCGCGCTGTATAAAGTGCTGCTGTAAACCCCGCCGGACCGCTCCCGATAATTACTACTTTATGATGATTTTCATTCGACATACTATCTCCGTTTGTAAAATAATTTTCATAATTATTAATATCTAAATGTATTTGATTCAATTTACAAATGAAAGTTTCAGATATCCTGTTTTAGCAAAAACTCGGCATTTCGTTTCAATCCTTTTAGCTTCGTTCGCTTCACCGGACTATTTTCAAACCTCTGCTTAAATTCCTGAGAACTCATATTCGCTGCTTCCATTAAGTCAATCTCATCATTTCCATTTACCTGATAAAATTCTTTTTCATCAGTCGGCTCTGCAAACTTTATATTCCACGGGCAAACGTCCTGGCAGATATCGCATCCGAAAATCCAGCCGTCAAATTTTCCACGGAATTCATCCGGAATTTCATTTTTATTTTCTATTGTTAAATACGAAATACACCTGTTTGCATCGACAATATACTCTTGTATGATTGCATCTGTCGGACACGCATCTATGCAAGCGGTGCAGGTACCGCAAAAATCCGGTATTTCAGGTGAATAGTCAAACTCATAATTCGTTATGATAGTAGAAAGGAAAAGCCAGCTTCCGAAGCTGTTGTTAATCACGTTTGTATGCTTACCCAACCAGCCAAGCCCGGATTTAACCGCCCAAACTTTATCCATTACCGGTCCGGTATCAACGTAAGATTTCGATTCGAACTTGATATCGATTTCATTTAATTCTTTTTCCAGTCGAGCCAGCTTTTCCCAGATAATTAAATGATAATCAGTTCCCCAAGCATAACGCGAAACTTTACCATTTGATTTGTCACCGGAATGTTTATTTGCAGTATAGTAATTAAGTCCTAAAGAAATTACGCTTCGTGCTTCAGGTAAGATTTTTTTTACATCAAGCCTCTTATCGACATTTCTTTCCATGTAAGTCATCCCCGCTTGATATTTTCGCTTCAGCCATTCTTCCAGAATTTTAATTTCCTCAGAAAGCACATCTGCTTTTGCAAAGCCGACAAGGTTGAAACCAATCTCTTGAGCTTTCCGAATTACTATTTCACTGGTAATCTTCATTTCAATGAATCTGAAATTTTAAAATATTACTAACTGAGTATTGAAGTTGAATAATGATCATTGAACATTCGCTCTCAATATTCAATTCTCTCCGAAGGAGCCCTTTGGACGATGCTCAATTTTCAATAATCAATTTCTAAGTGATAATTCCTTAGGTTTAAATGTGGACAGACCTACCACTTCAATTCTTTTTTTGTAATTTTTATATGAACCTGATTATCAATGATTTTAACCTGATAGGAATCAAGACCGGCATTACACGAAGGCATTTTCCCGGTCTTCAAGTTGAACATCCAGCCATGAACCGGGCACACAACGCAGCCGTTTACAATATAGCCGTCATAAATAACCGTCGTATGCTGATGAGGACAAACGTTGTTCAAAGCAAAAACTTCGCCATCTACTTTAAAGACTGCAATCTCAATATCATCAATAATAAATCTCTTGCCCTGACGTTCATTAAGATTTTCCAGGCAGCAGATTTTCTCGAAGGCTTCCATGTTATTTCCAGATAAATTGAATTCCGGCATATCAGAATTCGGCAAATTTTTCTTTTATTCTGAATCCCCTTTCTGTCTTCATTACAGTACCGAAAGCTGTTTCAGGATCATGTTCAAAAATAAGTTTCCAGTTTTCTTCTACCGCCTGGTTAAGAATCTTTTTCTTTTCATCAACGGTAACAAGAGGTTGAAGATCATATCCCATTACATAAGGAATCGGAATGTGTCCGGTAGTTGGAAATAAATCGCAGCAGTATAAATACGTATTTGAAGAATCATAAAGCTTTACCAACTGCTGGGAAAATGTATGCCCATAAATTACAGCAAACTGAATTTCATCATCAAAAGAAATTTCGCCGTCAACAAAATTTAAAACTCCGGCTTCCATCAACGGAACAAAGTTATCTTTAATGTAGCTGCCCCGGTCGCGTTCCGATGGATTTACCGCCCATTGGTAATTTTTTTTCTGAACGTAATACTTTGCATTTGGAAATGACGGCACCAGTTTCCCCTTTTCTAATTTTGTTGAGCCGCCGGTGTGGTCAAAATGAAGATGAGAGAGCAATACATCGGTTATATCATACTCGGTCAAATTAAATTTCTTCAATTCGGATTTGATTGAAAAGCTGCTCTGCTGAATATCATAAATCGATTTTGATTTTTCATGCCACTTATCTCCCATGCCGGTGTCTATACGTATTTTTCTTTTGCCGTTAACCAGCAGAAGATTCCTGGTTGCAAGTTTTATTCTGTTAGAAGAATCAGAAGGATTAGTCTTTTCCCAAAGCGGCTTTGGAATTATGCCAAACATTGCACCGCCGTCAAGTGCAAAGAATCCAGAATTGATAAGGTAAACCTGGTATTTTCCGATTTTCATTTTAACTTTTATTAAATACGATGATAATTTGAGTAACCGATGTACAAAGTTAAAAATATAAACCGGTAAGTAAAAGTAAAGGTGATTTGGGATTGGTAGAAGGTAAGACACCCAATCCTGCTCAAATCGGGATTGGGTGTCTGGAGTATAATTTATCTTCCTAAGCTGTCTAAATGTTCTTTCTTTTGGAGTAAAGTAGCTTCATCTTCAACATGATCCGGATCTTGAATACAGCAGTCAACCGGGCAAACATCCTGGCACTGTGGTGAATCATGAAATCCCTTGCATTCCGTACATTTGTCCGGTACTACATAAAAATAATCATTTGAAAAAAATCCAGTTGCACCGGAAGGAGCGGCGTCGCCATCGCCATAAGTTTTGCCGGCAAATTCCCAGCTATTTCCGCCTTCATAAATTGCATTGTTTGGACATTCCGGCTCGCAGGCACCACAATTGATGCACTCCTCGGTTATTTTAATTGCCATTTTTTTTTCTCCTAAGTATCGTTATAAAATGATTAATTGATTTATTTCTCTTTGCTTAATTATGGATAGTTAACGCTAATATTATGCCAAGCCGAAATTTATTGCCTATCGGAAGAAAAAGGATTATGAATTAAAATTTAAGGGAAGGTATTAGAAAAAATTGATTGTAGTAACGGGATATTTTCAATTGTGAGAATTTGCTGAATTCCCATTCTTGATACTGGATACCT
>JAJYIL010000172.1 GCA_021790055.1 Bacteroidota bacterium | reverse complement strand
GGTTTCGGCTTGTTAGGCTTATGGTATACGGATAAACGGCATAATGGTTCTTCCCATATATCTTTTTAACGCCATAACATACCTAAAGCTTCACTGACAATCAATTTGATATCATCTAAATTATGTTAGTAATAAAAAGTTTTGTCTTTAATATTTTTTCCGAAAATACCTATGTTGTTTGGGATGAAAGCACAAAGGAAAGTATAATCGTCGATCCGGGATGCTTAAGCGATGAAGAAGAGAGCAAGCTTGAAGAATATGTTTCAGGTAACGGATTAAAGGTGAAGTATTTATTGCTGACTCACTGCCATATAGACCATATTGTCGGATGTAAATTTGTCCTAGAAAAATATAATCCTGAATACTACGCACCGGAGAAGGATTTATTTTTGCTTCAGCGTGCGGAAGTACATGCCGCCGGATTCGGCTTTAAGATTGAACCCGTGCCTGAGCCCGTAAATTTTCTTTCGGAAGAGCTGAAGCTTAAAATCGGTAACTCAACAATCTCTTCCCTCTTTACTCCCGGACATTCGCCGGGCGAGTACTGCATTTATTTTAGCAAGGAAGCTGTTTGTTTAACAGGTGATGTCCTGTTCAAAAACAGTATCGGGCGCACCGATTTATGGGGCGGCGATTACGATACTTTGATTGCCTCTATTAGAACAAAACTGTTTACGCTGCCCGATAATGTTAAAATTTATCCGGGGCATGGAGGAAGCACCGAAATAGGAAGCGAAAAAAGCTTTAACCCGTTTCTTCTTGAACCGGGTAAAAAAAACAATTAAAATATTCAAAGTATGTTGTTGATATAAAGTTTTTCATTGAATATATTGAATTAAGATTTAATTATTTTTTGTCTTTTAACTTACAAACACCCGGTATTTTAAAATTGAAGAAGCTTGCGTTAAAAAATCTTCACCGCCTACTTTTGTTTTATCTGCTTTTGTGGGTCGTGTTGTTTGAGTTTATTCTCCCTGCAAATAATTTTTTGCCTAAGCCTTCTATTGTCTTACTTTCATTCGCCGCACTTTGGAAGGACTATAGGCTTCCGGTAAATTTCCTGATTACTATCTCATCAATTTACGTTGCTTTAGTTGCCGCATACTTTCTTGCCGAATATTTAGCGCCTGTGATTTTCAAGAAGAATCATCTCTTTTCGGAATTTTTATTTTCACTGCACTGGTTCTCTATCTATGTGCCGTGGATTATCTTTGGTATATTCTTAATTTACTGGTTCCCGGCTTCGCCCATAATTGAATTTCTTCTCCTGTTAGTAATTTCCTTCTTCTCATTAATTATTAAGATGAAAGAAGAATCCGCGAGCGTTGGAAAAGAGTATCTCGATTCGGCTGTTTCGCTCGGTGCCGATGAGAAAACAATCTCAAAAAAAATAAAATGGAAAGCCGTTCAACCGAAAATTTTAAAGCACTCTGTCCAGCTTCATTTCAATCTTTGGACTTTAGCCATAGTGTTCGAGTTTATCAAGAACGGCTACGGACTTGGTACAATATTCAGGCTTGCTCTTGATTATAAAGACCTTTCCGCCTTGTTTACCGTTTCAATTATAACTGGAGTGTTTATTTACTTAGGTACGCTGTTAATAAAATATTACCAAAATAAATTTTGTCATTGGAGCTTTAATTGAATACGGACTGCATTTTAGAAGTTAAAGACGTCAGCAAAAGTTTCCACGGACTTGCAGGAGCCAGCCTTACAGTGCTTGATAAAATAAATATTAAAATAGATAAGCCTTCAAGCGGTGGAATAATTACAAGTATCGTTTCCCCGTTTAATTCCGGCAAAACTACTTTGTTAAAAATCATATCCGGGATCGAAAAGCCTTCCTCAGGCGAAGTTTTTATTGAAGGAAAGATTCACAATAAGGCGGATGGAACGGCAGCATTTGTTCCGGAAAAGCCTTCGTCTTTTCCCTGGATGAATGTTAAGCAGAATATTCAATTTGCAATTGAGGTTTCTAAAAGCCCAGGCAAGAAAGAAAAGGCTAATGTTGATGAGATGATTTCGGCAGTTGGTCTTGCCGGGTACGAAGACCATTTTCCGCATGAGAAGAGCGCCGGATTCAGGCTTAGGATTTCGATTGCTCGCGTTTTGGCAGCGGGTACAAAGCTAATCTTATTAGACGATAATTTTAAAATTCTACATGGAGAAACGAAGAAGGAAATTATTCAGCTTATAAAATTTCTTTCTAGAGAGCACGGGGAGAATTTTCTTTTCTCAACATCAAATATAAATGACGCAGTTTCAATTTCGAATAAATTATTTGTAATGTCGAACCGTCCCGGTAAAATAATAAAGATAATTGATAACGACCTTTCCAAACTGGACGAGTCCGGTTATATTTCTTCAATAAAAAATGAGATTGAAAATTGTTTTTCCGGGCATGACCGAATACCTTCCTTTGCGAATTGAAAATGGCTGGCAAATTTCAAGATCTTAAAGATAGAAAGGAGAAAGCTAAGCTTGGGGGCGGTGCAGATAAGATAGAAGCGCAGCATAAAAAGGGAAAGCTTACCGCTTTTGAAAGAATTGAGCTTCTTGTCGATGAAGGGAGCTTCGAGGAAATCGACATGTTTGTAAAGCATCGAGCAAACGATTTCGGACTGGACAAACAGCATTATCCCGGCGATGGAGTAGTAACCGGCTTTGCAAAAATTAACGGAAGACCTGTTGCGCTATACAGCCAGGACTTTACTGTTTTTGGCGGCTCGCTTTCAGAAACCCACGCTGAAAAAATTATAAAGATAATGAACATGGCGATGAAGATCGGCGCACCGGTAATCGGGCTTAATGATTCCGGTGGCGCACGAATCCAGGAAGGTGTTGTTAGTCTCGGCGGTTATGCAGATATTTTTTTGTTGAACACACTGGCTTCAGGAGTAGTTCCACAAATATCTGTGGTTATGGGACCTTGCGCCGGCGGTGCAGTTTATTCGCCTGCTATTACCGATTTCATTTTTATGGTAAAGAATACGAGCTACATGTTTGTAACCGGTCCTAATGTGGTAAAAACCGTTACGCACGAAGATGTAAGCTTTGAAGATCTTGGGGGCGCGGAAACCCACGCTTCAAAGAGTGGTGTTGCGCATTTTATTTATGAGAATGAAATTGAAACCTTATTAAATGTGAAGCGTCTATTAGCTTTTCTTCCACAAAATTTTATGGACAAGCCTGAAGAATATGAATTCGATACGGATGCATTATCGCCGGACAAAAGGCTAAATGGTATTATTCCTGAAAATCCAAACAAACCCTACGATATGAAGCAGGTAATAAATCTGCTTGTAGATGAAAAGGATTTCTTTGAGGTTCAGTCCAGCTACGCAGAAAATATAATAGTTGGCTTTGCCAGAATTGGCGGTATGTCAGTTGGAATTGTCGCCAACCAACCTGAAGTGCTTGCAGGAGTGCTCGATATCAACGCTTCCGTTAAAGGTGCAAGATTTGTACGTTTTTGTGATGCATTCAATATTCCTCTTTTGGTAATAGAGGATGTACCGGGATTTTTACCCGGTACAGAACAAGAATGGAATGGAATTATTCGTCACGGCTCTAAGCTTCTGTTTGCGTTCTGTGAAGCAACTGTTCCTAAAGTTACTGTTATAACCCGGAAGGCGTACGGCGGCGCTTATGACGTAATGAATTCCAAACATATCAGGGGCGATTTCAATTATGCATGGCCTTCAGCCGAGATTGCAGTTATGGGTCCGAAAGGCGCTGTCGAAATAATATTCAAAAAAGAAATTACCCAGGCAAAAGATCCTGATAAAGAGCTTGAGCAAAAATTATCGGAGTATATTGTCAAGTTTGCTAATCCATACATTGCTGCTGAGCGCGGCTATATAGATGATGTAATCTTACCGGAGGAAACAAAAATTAAGCTTGTTAAGGCGTTTAGGTTATTGAAAACTAAGGTTGATAAGAATCCGAAAAAGAAGCACGGTAACATCCCATTATAATTTTTTCCGTTTTTAACGTATTTATTTTAGATAAATTATAAATTTTATTTAACTTTTTACTTGATTAAAAGAAATTTAGGTCTTATATTGAAATGTAAAATTATAAATATGGAGTGCGAATGAGTAAGAGAATTTTACCATTTGTTGCTATCTCTTTATTTGTTCTTACGTTTTATTCATGCGGAACAAACAAAGAAATAGCAAAGGATGAAAATTCATCTATAAAACAGACTTCAGTTCAAAAGGTTGGTATTGTTTCGGAGCTTTTAGAGCAAGCCCGTCAAAGCTACATTGCGGCGCTTGCAAAACAAGAGCAGAATAGCCCAGCCGAGGCTGTTTCAAATTATGAAGCGGCGTTGAGGATAATAAACAACCTAAGTTATTATCCGGGAATAGAGGAAAATGAAGCCTACCTTGAACTTGAAAAATCAATAATCGACGATTACAAAAAATACCTGGACAGCCTACCGGAACTTCCACCAAACGTTTCATTTGCTGCGCTGGAAGAATGGATGGGCAAGTCTTTGCCGGAAATAAAGGCGAGCCAATCGGAAAATCTGAAATTGACAAAAAAAGCTGATGTCGTATCAGAAGTGCCAATGGAAGATAATTCGTACGTCGAACAGTGGATTGATTATTTTACCGGCAGAGGTAGAGATCATATGCTTCTCTGGCTCGAAAGGTCCGGAAGATATTTTCCAATGATGGAAAAGATTTTTGCCGAAGAACAATTACCAAAGCAGCTAATCTATTTAAGTATGGTTGAAAGCGGCTTGAATCCTACGGCTCGTTCCTGGGCAAGCGCGGTTGGGCTGTGGCAGTTTGTTAGGCAGACAGGCAGGCTTTACGGGCTTCATTCGAATTTTTATTATGATGAAAGAAGAGACCCAGAAAAATCTACCATGGCTGCTGCTAAGCATCTAAAAGATCTTTATAATGATCTTGGCAATTGGTACCTCGTATTAGCTTCATATAATGCAGGTGAGGGAAGAATAACAAGGGCAATGCAGCGTTCCGGTGCCGACAACTTCTGGGCTATAAGAGATTATCTTCCCAGGGAAACGAGAAGCTATGTACCTCAGTACATCGCCGTAAGTCTTATTGCAATGAACCCGGCTAAATACGGTTTTACTAATATAAATTATGAAAAGCCTTTTAAGTGTACTACATATGATGTACGAGGTGCGGTGGATTTAAGCTACCTGGCAAAATGTGCAAATGTTGATCCGGATGTATTACAGGAGATGAATCCCGAACTAACTCAGAATTGCACACCGGCAGGTTATCCTAATGGATACCCACTAAAAATACCTTTCTCTTCGCTTAAAACATTTGCCGCAAACATTGAAAGCATTCCTCAAAGCGCTATGAGGAATTATCTTGTGCATTCTGTAAGAAGAGGAGAGACATTATCGAGAATTGCAGCAAGATTTGGAGTTACTACCTATGACCTTGCAGAGGCAAATAATATTTCTGTGAGATCGAGATTATATGTTGGAGTAAGATTGCGAATTCCGGTGCCCAACATTTCGAATAATAATTTTGCATATAATACGAATACTGAAACCGCTGAGGATAATTCCAACGTTAGCAGTAATAGCGACAGCTCTCTTACTGCTGATAATACCGATCCGGATGAATATGTATCTCCGTATTTATCGTTAAATAAAAAAAACACAACTGACAGTGTGAACAGCCTATCTGTTATACCTGAAAATCTTGCAGTAGCAAACGAAATTAATCACGACAATGGAATAAATGCAGGAGCCGATAGCATTTCAATACCAAACGGAATGGTGCCGGTTTATTACAAGGTAAAGAAAAGCGATAACCTTCTTGCGATAGCAGATCTTTTTAACTCCCGCGTAATTGATATTAGAAACTGGAATAACATACCATATACTAAAGCAATAGTAGTCGGTCAGGAATTAAAGATGTACGTTCCAGCCGATAAAAGTGATTATTACGCCAGCCTTGATAACCAAACTTCAATTGAAAAGAATTCGACTAAACCGGTTTTTGCAAAGAATAGCAGTGAAGTTATTTATTACCGAATTAGGAGAGGTGAAAATCTTAATGGCATTGCGCAGCGATTTGGTGTCGATGTAAATTCACTTAGAGATTGGAATCAACTATCCGGGAATAGAATTTTTGCCGGTCAGAGACTTAAAATTTATACTAATAAATCCGAAAGATATATTGCTTCAGTAGAGACAAGCACTATGCATTCAAGAACCAGTGTTTACAGGTACAAGGTTAAACGCGGAGAAAGCGTATATGAGCTTTCGGCTAAATTCGGTGTTCCGATTGTTACTTTAAAGCGCTGGAATAATTTAAGGAACAATTACATTAGAGCAGGACAGGTATTAAAGATATATGAGAATGACAATAATGCTTCATTGGGCGATAATTCACCTAACTATTCGGCAAATATTAATTATTACAAGGTAAAGCCCGGTGATGCAATTAGCCGAATTGCCGAGCTATATAAAGTACCTATTTCCAGCGTTAGAAGATGGAATAATCTTAGAAGCAACAAAATCGTTGCTGGTACTACAATAAAAATTTATTCTAATACGGATGTAAATGAAGTTGAAGCCGCCTCTCATATCAGCTCTGCTT
>JAJYIL010000171.1 GCA_021790055.1 Bacteroidota bacterium | reverse complement strand
CAGTTTTTTTAGTAGTAGTTTTTTTTGCCATGTTATGGTCTCCTTTTTTTTACGGATTAACCTTTTCTATTTGAATTGAACAATTAAACTCGCCTATCTGCCATTCCTGATTATAACCTCCGTTAAGCTGTGCCGTATTTTCTAAATTCTCGGCAAGAGTCTCACTCGAGATATAATCCTTAAAAATTATTATTGCATCAGCAAGATTTTTGCTGCCGTTAAATTTAATCTTGATTCTGTCGGTTACTTCGAAGCCGGCATCCTTCCGCATATTCTGGATTCTGTTCACGAACTCCCGCGCCAGTCCTTCTTGAATTAAATCGCTGCTCAATTCCGTATCGAGCGCTACTGTAACACCCTCTTCAGTCTCAACAAGCCAGCCGGTAATTTCCGAACTGACAATTTCTACATCATCTTTGTTAATCGTAATTTCTTCCCCGCCGATTTGTATCTTAACTTGTCCGCCTTTCTCAATCAATCCGATTTCATCATTACCGAAGTTCTTAATTGCATTAGCAACCGGGTTGACCTTCTTCCCGAATTTTGGACCTATCGATTTGAAATTAGCCTTTGCAGCTTTGCTTACAATACTCGAATCATCGGCAAGGACCTCAAGCTCTTTAACGTTTACCTCATCAAGAATTACTTCCTTCATCTTTCCGAGAGCCTCGCGCTTTTCTCTGCCGACAACCACCATAATCTTTTTAAGCGGCTGACGTACCTTCAAATTGTTCTTTGCTCTCATCGACCTTGTAAGATATACAACTTTCTGGGCAATTTCCATTTTTTCTTCAAGCTCTTTTTCAAAGTAAGTAGACTTTGGAAAATCCGCAAGATGAACAGATTCAATCTTTTCTTTTTTTGTAACCGAATTCATATCCTGATACAGCTCTTCCGATATGAAAGGCGCAAACGGCGATGTTAGTTTTGCAACCGCCACAAGGCATTCGTAAAGAGTCTGATACGCAGAAAGCTTGTTCTCATTCATTTCTGATTTCCAGAAACGCCTTCTGCATCTTCTAACATACCAGTTTGATAGATGATCGATTGTAAAGTCAGAGACTGCTCTCGCAGCTTTGGTTACGTCGTACTCGTTCATCATCTTTTCATAATCGATTATAAGAGAATTCAACTTTGAAATAATCCAACGGTCAATCTCCGGTCTTTTTTCGTAAGCAACCGGCAGTTCTTTGTATTCGAACTTATCGATGTTCGCATAAAGGGCAAAGAAAGAATATGTATTTACAAGTGTTCCGAAAAATTTGCGTTGCACTTCAACTAAGCCGTCTTCATCAAACAAAGTAGGGCGCCATGGTGGACTGTTTGTTACCAGGTACCATCTTGTTGCGTCGGCGCCATATTTATCAAACAGCATAAATGGGTCAACCGTGTTGCCTCGGGACTTGGACATCTTCAATCCCTTCTTGTCGAGAATCAGCTCATTCACAATTATATTTTTGAAAGCGACATTGTTGAACAACATTGTTGCGATTGCATGAAGCGTATAGAACCATCCTCTCGTCTGGTCTATTCCTTCGCAGATAAAATCTGCCGGGAAAGCATGCTTCTCAAAAAGCTCTTTATTCTCAAACGGGTAATGGTATTGCGCAAACGGCATAGAGCCTGAGTCAAACCAAACGTCAATCAATTCAGGTGTGCGTTTATAAATCTTGCCATTCTTCTCAAAGAAAATTTTATCTACAAAAGGCTTGTGAAGATCGATGTCGTCAATATCCTTCACAAAAATTCTTTTACTGCCTTCTTCAACATATCCTTGCTTTAATTCTTCAATGCTGCCCACGGCAAACATATCGCCGTCGTCATTAATCCATATTGGAAGCGGAGTTGCCCAGAACCTGTCGCGCGATAGAGCCCAGTCTTTATTTTCTTCAAGCCAGTTGCCGAACCTGCCGGCTCCAACTTCGGGAGGCTGCCAGTTTATCGTCTTATTTAGCTCAACCATTCTATCCGCCATAGTTGTTGTGCGGATAAACCATGACTCGCGTGCATAATAAATTACCGGTACATTTTCATGGCGCCAGCTAAAAGGGTAAGAGTGTGTTATCGTTTCCTTCCTGTAAAGCTTGCCTTCTTCCTTCATCTTTTGAATTATACTCTTGTCGGCATCCTTTACAAACTGCCCGGCGAAGTCTGTAACTTCCGGCGTAAACAAGCCGCCGCGTGTTACCGGCTGGAGCATTGGTAAATTGTATTTCTTTGAAAGGTCGTAGTCATCCGCGCCAAACGCCGGCGCGATATGAACTATGCCCGAACCGTCTTCAGTGCTTACAAAATCCCCAAGACAAACATAGAATGCTTTCTTACCTGTGTCGCTTGCAGTATCAACTTTAATATAATTGAAGAACTGCTCGTACTCAATCTTTTCTAAATCCTTGCCTTTTATCTCTTCAACGATTTCATATTCGCCGTCGATTACAGACAAGCGCTCTTTCGCTAAGATAATTTTCTTGCCGTTGTGCTTTATCTTAACGTAATTAATATTCTCGCCGACAGCAAGAGCAACATTTGAAATCAGCGTCCACGGAGTTGTAGTCCAAACAAGGAAGTATTCATCTCTATTTTTAATTTTGAATAAGACGTAAACCGACGGATCCTTTGTTTCGCGGTAACCAAGCGCAAGCTCATGTGAAGAAAGAACCGTTTCGGATTTCGGGTCCTGCGGAACAATTTTATAGTCTTTGTAAATCAATCCTTTATCGAACAGCGTTTTAAGCGCCCACCAGACTGATTCAATATAATCATTCTTTAAAGTAATGTAGGCTGATTTAAGATCGACCCAGTAACCCATCCGGGTCGTCATCTTTTCCCAAAGATCAAGATAAGTAAAGACAGACTCGCGACAAGCCTGATTATATTTCTCAACACCATATTCAAGCACTTCGCTCTTATGCTTAATGCCGAGCTTTTTCTCAACTTCAATTTCTACCGGCAGACCGTGAGTATCCCATCCGCCTTTTCTTTCCACGCGAAATCCCTGCAGCGTTTTGTAACGGCATACAAGGTCTTTCAACGTTCTCGCCATTACATGATGAATGCCCGGCTTGCCGTTTGCAGTCGGCGGACCTTCATAAAATGTATATGGCTTGTTTTCATCCCTGGAAGAAATACTCTTCTCAAAAATTTTATTCTCTTCCCAGAACTTTAAGATCTTTTCTTCTACTTCGGGATAATTTATCTTTTCTAAATTTTGCTTGAACATGAACTAAATCTAATAATAAAATTTCACATTTAAATCTTTACCGGTATAAGGTATTTTTCATTCTTCCTTAAACCTTGCACAAAATGTACGGGAATTGAAAATTGAGAGTTGAGCGTTGAACATTGAAAATTATCAATATTCAATTTCATTACTCAAGCTTGTCTTTTTGTTTCCGGCTTGTCAAGCTTATGGTACAGGGGCATAAAGTAATCCAGCCTTATGCTTACACCGCATACCTTTATTCCATACTCCTTCTCAGTCGATGCTTTCATATTTCTTTATCAGCTCTTTCTCAGCTTGAATAAACTCTTTCAGCTCTTTTTCAATTCTTTCCTTTTTCAGTATAGTATTCTTCGCCGTCAGCTCGGCATCGGCTAAAATTTTTTGCGCCTTCAACTTTGCTTCTCTAATTTCAAGCTCTGCTTCCTTCTTGGAATCGACTGAAACTTGCTCATACGCTTTCAGCTTTTCTTTAGCCACAAAAATATCCTTTTGCAATGTAAGTATTTCAACTACCGACATTCCGAAAAATGCCATCGAACCGAGTGTAATATCACGAAGGCTGTATAGGATTAAATTTTCGGTAAGCAGCTCATTTGCCGCAAAATACTCGCGGAAGAATGAAATCATCAGCACGCTTATAATTGTTACCGATACAATCATTGCAAACACAATTTTGCCGCCGTACCTCCAGCCGAGAGTTTTATTGATGTACCACCCGCATGCAAAGCACAATACTGAGAGTACAAACCAGACAGAGAAATTATTTTCATCGAACTTAAATATGTTTGTATTTAAAAAGTTTGATGCAAACATCAATACACCAAGCAGCGCCGGGGTAAAGTAATTCAATAATGTTTTAGCTTGCATTTATTGTCTCTTAATAACCTCTTTCATAATCAGGGTCATCTTCGGCTCTGCTTCCATGGCTGTTGAAATTATTTCATTCACATTTGCAGGCTTAAGCGAATCCGGGAAGCATTCATCGGTTATAATGCTGATTCCCAATACTTTAATACCCATGTGGTTGGCAACAATGTTTTCGGGAATTGTTGACATACCGACAACATCAGCGCCTGTTGCACGCAGAAATCTATATTCCGCTTTCGTTTCAAGATTTGGTCCAGGTACTGAAACATAAACTCCCTTTTGAACTTTAATTTTATATTCAAGAGCAACCTGTTCGGCTAATTTAATCAGCTCAAGATTGTAAGGTTCGCTCATATCCGGGAAACGCGGACCGAGCTCGTCTTCGTTCCTGCCGATAAGAGGATTGTCTCCGAGCAAATTTATATGGTCAACCATCAGCATTATATCGCCGCGCCGGTAAAGCGGATTCATTCCGCCGCAGGCATTGGAAACAAGCAGCGTCTTAACGCCCAGAAACTTCATTACTCTAACAGGAAAGGTAATTTGCTGCATCGTATAGCCTTCATAATAATGAAAGCGCCCCTGCATAGCGACTACTTTCTTACCATTTATTTTTCCAAAGATAAGCTTCCCTTTGTGCGATTCAACTGTAGAAAGCGGGAAATGCGGCAAATCAGAATAGTCAATTGCCAAATCAATTTCGATTTCTTTTACCAAGCCGCCGAGCCCGGTACCGAGAATAATCCCTACCGGAAAATCATCCAAAGTTTTGCTTCGGATGACTTTTAGCGTTTCGTTTATTTTGTTTATTAATTCGCTCATGGATTTTATAAAAGTTTGTTTACTATCTCATCGATATTTAAATCGATTTTTTTTGATTGAGCCGGAGCTTCAATCTCAACTATTTCTTCGCTTGTATCTTCAACTTTAATTTCAAGAAGATACGCCTGGGAACTTATTATGGATTTCAAGTTGGCAATTATTAAGTTTCTCTCTTCTCTCAGGTTAATTACCGCATTGCGGATTTCATTTGCATTCTCTCTTGCCTTCTCAAGAATCTGTGAAGCCTTTATCTCGGCTTCCTTCAGCATTAAGCTCGACTGCTTCTTTGTAGATTCTATCGACTTAGAAGAAGATTCCTGCGCCTTCAGGAGCGTATCCTGAAGGTTCTTCTCTATCTTTCTGAACTCCGATACCTTTGTTCTCGCATCTTCGAGTTCTTTTTTCAGTGAGTCGTTTTCTTTTTGAAGCAATTCGAACTCATCTGCCAGCTTATCCAGGAAAGCCTGCACCTCGTCTTTGTCATAGCCTCTTACCGACCTGCTGAATTCTTGCCTTTTAATATTTACAGGGGAAAATTTCATAAGCTTTCCCTCCAATCTTTTGAATAATCTCTCTCGCCGAAAATAGCAGAGCCAACCCTTAGCATTGTAGCGCCTTCTTCAATTGCAATTTCAAAGTCTGACGTCATTCCCATTGATAGCTCCTTGATATTTGCAAAATTATCGCCGTTAAGCCTGTTCTTTAACTTGCGCAGTCGGGTGAAGCTTTTTCTAACCAGTTCCATATCGTTCGTAAGCGGACCGATAGTCATAAGCCCGATTAATTCCACGCTCGGAAATTCGTTACAATAGCCGGCAAGGTCTCTTATCTCGCTGTAATTTGTTAGACCGGATTTGGTATCTTCTTCCGAGGTATTTATTTGTAAAAGAACTTTCTGAATTTTATTAACCGCGCCGGCTCGCTTATTTATTTCTGCAGCCAGCATAAGTGAATCAACCGAATGAATATAATCAGCACAATCCACAGCAAACCTTACTTTATTTCGCTGTAAATTCCCGATAAAATGCCAAACAATATTTCTCCCGGATACGTCAGAATCGCCTGCTTTAGATTTAGACGAAACGAATTCCGGCATGCGGGAAAATTTTATGTCAAGTTCCTGTGCCCTGTTTTCTCCGAAATCTCTAATCCCTTCATCGTAAGCCTTCTTTATCGCATCAATGCCAAAATTCTTTGAAACAGCAATCAATTTAATTCCGGCAGGGTCACGTTCTATCTCGCTACACTTATTTTCAATCCGCTCTTTAACTTTGCGGATATTTCCAGCTATCATAATAAAATTAAGAGTGTGAATTTATAGGTTTTCTAATATAATTACAAGATTAAAAGATTACAAAATTACAAGATTATTATCCATCAAATTCCTTATTTTTGTAATGAAAATTATTTATTTATTAACCGGGGTTAATTTATGGAAAACTTATTGATAAAGAATATAAAAGAGAAATCATCAAAAAGCAAAAAGACAATCGTACTTCCCGAATCTCATGACGAAAGAGTTCTTAAGGCAGCAGAAGTTCTTAACAAAGAAAAAATCGCTTCAATCATTACATTAGGCGATGAAGATAAAATATTTTCGGATGCCGCTAATCTTGGCGTCGATCTATCGGGAATCAGGATTATTAATCCTATCAAATCGGAAAAGCTGAGCGACTTTACGAATATTTACTTCAACTTAAGAAAGAAAAAAGGGA
>JAJYIL010000170.1 GCA_021790055.1 Bacteroidota bacterium | reverse complement strand
TTCCGATCTCGTTGTCAAAAACACCAACTTCCAGCCGTTCAATTAGAACGCCTTCCGGAAGCACATCCGACGTAACGCCGACATAGCCTTTCTGAAGTATGCCTGCAGTAGGCATATCTATTAAGTATCTATATTCGTATTTGGCATTGGTGCCCGCAGTTCCCTGGGCGAAAACAGCAGTAGAGACAAGAATCAAAATAGAGGTGAGTAGTATCGTCTTTTTCATATTCCCTCAAATTTTGTTTTTAAATTACCGTAAAAATCCATAAACAAAAATAATAATAAATTCTGAATGTCCATTCATTATTCAGCGGCAAAGTTTGGATAGATATTTATTTCGATCATTGTAGGCAGCAATGCTAATTCAGGCTTAACAAAAATGATTATTTTCCCGGACTTATCCTTAGCTTGCAAAATTAATTTACCGGAGTGTTCGTCTTCCGAAATGACGTGAACAAGACTTCGTCCTTCATAGATTTCAAACCTTGTCCTAACTTTTCTAAAAGGAACTCTTAAGCCGAGCGCATTGATAGGAACCGCAGTTATAATAGCCTTAGAATTATTATCGGCGAAAAGGCTCTGAGCCGATGTCTCAACCTTCGTTTCATATATTTTGAAAATATAGGAATAGGAGGCTAATCCAATTATTACGATAAGAATTACTATTACCAGTGTAATCAAGTGATTTTTCATTCTTTCATGATTGCTGCTGCATTTGCTTTTTCATCCTGATTATTTTCTTAAGCAGGTTGTTTACAATAATTCTGATAACCCTATCCGGTACTCCGTCCATGTGTCTGGAACTGAATCTCATGTCGCATTGATCGTTAACGTAATCGATCACTACAAATTTCTGGTCACGGGTAAAGACAATTTCGGTGGAGAAGAAGTCCAGGTATGTATGCTCAGCGATAGTTCTTGTAATACGGTTAAGCTTTTTCAGCTTGAAGCGGATAATTTCGTCGGGCTGAAGCTCTGAGTAAACATGAGTCTGGTCATCCCACCAGACGGGAATAGGCGAGCCGAAAGCCCAGAAGCATCTAAACCAAGCGCGCTTCCCGTCGAAAAAGGTAGGATAAATTTTTTCCTGTAGAATATATTTATCTCCGGTATTTGTTATTCTTTCATCAAGTACTTCTTTTAATGATTCGGCTCCGGTAACCACACCGATGCTGCCGCCGGTAGTATTGCACGGCTTTATAATAAAAGGTCTGCCGAGAAGAGCGAGGTCGTCGATTGAAATGTAAATTTCCTCTTTCTCGCTATGCGGCGGAATGATAATTGAATAAGGTACGTTTAGTCCTGCGGTTATAAATTCAAGATGCATGCTTGCCTTATCTATGGCATGGAGTACTTTGTTGTATGGATTAAACACGATGGTTTTTCTTCTCGAAAGAATTTTACCGAGGCTTTCGAAATCATCCTCAACGTCCCAGGCACGGTCGAAGTAAAAATCAAAAGTTAGGTCTTTGTTTTGAACCCGCCCAATTATCTCATTTATGTTATGGTATGAAACCAGGAAAGTTGTAAGTCCGGCATTGTGCAATATATCTTCAATTAAGGTAATAAAATCTAAATCATACTCCCAGACATAAGCTAATCCAAGGTCAAATTTTTCCATAACTTAAAATAATTTTTGCAAAGATATTGTTTACTATATTTGCAAGCAAGAACGTTGGTGGAAGGAGGTCGGTAATTGGATATGTGGAGTTGTCAAATGGAAGATAGGATGTAGTTAGCCGGAATTTGATATTTCGTCATTCTTCAATCATTACTCTATTATGCCTGTGGACAAAGTGAAGCATAAATAAGTTTTAATCTTCAAATAAAAGGAATAAATTGCAGTGTTATATTTTATATTTATTTGAATTCAACTGAGATTGTATGTTAAAATATCTGGCAGTTGCCTCAATTGTATTTCTATTATATGGATGTTCGGCGCAAAAGGAGATTACAAATAACCATGAGCAAAGCTACATACTTAATAAATCCAATGCGGGCGACTCTTCAAACGCTGCCTTGAATGAATTTATTGACGGCTCAATAGCCGAGGCAAAGGGAGATTACGGCACGGCGGTAAAATATTACAACCATGTCCTGCAATTAAAACCTGGAGCGGGCGTATATTTTGCTCTTGCTAAAAGCTATCTTTACCAGAATCAGCTTTCATATGCTTTACCGAATGCAAGAATGGCTGTTAAGCTTGATTCAAGCAATATTGATTATTACAACCTGCTTTCTGATATCTATGCGGAAGCCAAGCAGTTTGACTCTTCAGCCATTGTACTTTCAAAAATAATCAGCATAGATTCTACGGATATTAATGCTTACTACCAGCTTGCCCGTATTTATGAGAATAACAGACCTTCAAAGGCAATTCAAATATATAATCAAATTACATCTATAATCGGACCGGACTGGAACGTTTTAATGCGTGTAGCAGAACTTGAAGCAAACTTAGGCGACTTCAAGGGAGCGGCAGGCTCAGTTCAAAAGCTTATTACTATCGATCCAAACAATCCGGGTCTTCAGAAGCTGGCTGCCGAATATTACATGCGAGCAAAGATGTATAAGGAAGCTTTGAAGACGATTGACGATGTTCTGCTTACTAATCCCGATGATATAGATGCTCACCAAAGAAAGGCGCAGATATATCTTGCCGAGAATAATTGGGATGCGGCTTCCAAGGAATTCTCATACATCCTGAACAGGACTGATATTCCCCTCGAAGCTAAGATAAGAATCGGTGCCTCATACTTTGAACAGTCTTTTAAAGACAGTACACTGCTTCCCATTGCAAAGCAATTCTTTACAAAAATTAACCGGGATACAACCGACTGGCAGGTGAAATTGTATCTTGGCGCTATTTCCGTGGATGAAAAGAATGACTCTGCCGCAATTAATTATTTCAAATCAGCTACACAGCTTGCAAGCTGGAATGTGGAAGGATGGGTAAGGCTTGGCGGATTGTATTTTGATAACAAGAAATACGATGAGGCTGCTTTGGTAATGCGCCAGGCAATTAAATCCTTTCCGGAGGATTTCAGGGTAAATCTAATCCTTGGTCTTGCTCTTGCGCAGAATAATAAAAGCCAGGATGCCTTGCCATATCTTAAAAAGGCTGTTAACTTAAATCCGAAGGATCCTACTGCGCTTTCGGCTTACGGGTTCACATTAAGCCAACTAAAACAGAATGATGAGGCGATTCTTTACTTAAAGAAAGCGCTTGAAATTACTCCAAATGATGTTAACCTCCTGGGAACTCTCGGGTTAATTTATGACGGCAAAAAAGACTGGAATGAATGCGATAGTATTTATCAGCAGGCATTAAAGATTGATTCATCGAATGCATTGATTAACAATAATTATGCTTACTCTCTTTCCGAAAGGGGAATTGATTTGGAAAAGGCATTAAGGATGGCAAAGAAGGCAATTTCCAAGGAACCGGAAAATTCTGCCTACTTAGATACAATCGGCTGGGTTTATTATAAGATGGGAGAATATAAATTGGCAGAAAAGTATGCTGATATAGCTGTAAAGATTGACGGAACCAAATCGGATTTGTGGGAACACCTCGGCGACATTGAATACAAACTGGGGGAAAAGGAAAAAGCCGTTACTACCTGGAAAAAAGCGCTTGAGCTTGATAAGAATAACGCCGGCTTAAAACAGAAAATAGAGAAAGGCGAAGGTTGAAGAAACACTTGTCAGCAGTTTCTGGTAAAAATGATTTTAATTATCTAACCCGCCGGATAAACTGGGACCAAAAAAGATATCAGAAGTCAGAGATCAGAGATCAGAATCTGACCTCTGACTTCCGATTTCTGATCTCTGATTTCTTTTCAATTTTATACATAACTATATGACGAATAAAAAAAATAATAAATATACCGGGATTGGTTTTAAAATCGTTCTTATTTTGTCCATGTACGTTTTAATCTTTTTAATTCCCGGATGCGTGCCTTCAAGACCTACAGAGGAAGTCGAAATACTTCCGGCAGAAAGGCTGGTAGCTAAGCTTGAGGTAAACCGCAGAAGCATTAGAAGCTTTGAAGGAACCGGAACTCTGTTTGTAAGAACGCCTCAAATGGATAATAAGGCTTCATTCCAAATAACACTTATTAAACCCGATTCAATTTACCTTGCCATAATGGGACCGTTTGGAATTCAGCTTGCAGAAGCACTGGTTACAAAAGACAATTTTATCTTTTACGATGCTCTTCACAATACCGCCTATGAAGGAGAGCTTACCGAAGACGTTCTGAAAAATATCTTTAAGATCGATCTTCCTTTCAGCGATATTATAGATGCGTTTGTTGGCTCGGTTAACCTGACGAAGCATTTATATAATCCGCCTACAAAATACGCGGTAAATTACAACAAATACGTTTTAACTTATGTGGATTCGGTTACCAACTCTTCTACACAATATATGATTGATATACGGAGCCTGGGAATTACAAACTTTAAAACTACAGATGCTTCCGGCAAAGTAATACTTGACGGAAAGTATTCTGATTTTGATTATCTTCAGAATGTGTCTATTCCATATTCCATTGATGTGCAAGATAAACGACAGGACGAGGATGTAACGATAAAATATAAAACTATGAAGGCGAACGAGCCGGATACTTATATCAGCTTTAGCGTACCAAAGGATGCTACCATAATTAAGTGGTAACTGGGATTTAATTATCTATTCGTTGCTAAATTATGCGCATTATGGAAAAGAAATCAGAAGTCGGAAGTCAGAGGTCAGCATCTGACATCCGATTTCTGGCTTCTCACTTCTTTTTGGATAGATGCTTATCCGGTTTAAGGAATATAAAGATACTTGTCATAATTACTTTCCTTACTTTTTCTTTTTGTAATGCTCAAATAAAAAAGCAAACAGTATCAGGAGCGACGGGAATAAAGCAGAAACAAAGTGAGCTTTCGAAGTTAAAAGGTCAGATTTCATCGCTTGAAAATGAGCTTGCCCTAAAGACCGCAAAGGAAAGTGAATCATACAATGTACTGGATAACTACAACCGGCAAAGCTTTCTGCTTCACAAATTAATCAATAGATTGAAAACCGAAGAAAAGGCTAAAGGACAGGAAATACTTCAGACACAAAATAATATTGATGAGCTGAAGAAAGAGGTAAATGAATTAAAAGGAAACTACGCCAAATATATAGTAGCAATTTATAAGCACGGTAAGATTGATGAATGGGCAAGCGTTCTTGACGCCGCTTCTTTCGAGCAAGCTTTGTTGAGATATAAATACCTGAAAAAATTTTCAGAGCAGAGGGAAAGAGATTTGACAAAACTTAGGGATAAAGAAAGCAATTTGATAGCTGCAAAGGCTTCTTTGGTAAGGGAGAAGAAAGATAAATCCGATCTTGCCGATGAAAAGACCGGCGAGGAGAAAAATTTGGAAGCTAAGCGGACTGAACGTAAAAGAATTTTATATGCAATTAAGAACGATAAAGCCGCGCTTAGAAGCGAGATTGAAGCGAAGAGAAATGCCGAAATAAAAATTCAGAATATAATTACAAGGCTTATTGCGGAAGAAGAGGCAAGGCGAAAGGCTGAGGCTGAGGCGAAGAGACTTGCAAGGTTAAAGTCGCACTCTATTTCCAAAGCATATACTGAGAAAAGTAATACTGAAGAAAATGCACCGCTTGAAGAAAAACCGTATGATGTAAATTTGTCTACTGAAGGATTTTCCTCTTTTGCAGATTTAAAGGGAAGAATGAATTGGCCGGTAAGCAGGGGAAGAGTTGTAAGAGACTTTGGCGAAAACCGGAACGAAAAACTAAATACGGTTACACTTAACTATGGGATAGATATTAAGACAACTCCGGATGCAGACGTACATGCGGTTGCCGATGGTGTTGTTTCTGTAATAGACTGGCTGCCCGGGTACGGCAGCGTATTGATACTTACTCATAAGGGAGATTACCGTACGGTTTATAGCCATCTCTCGGATATTTATGTAAAGGAGGGAGACAGGGTAAAAGCGGGGGCAGTAATTGGTAAAGTTGGGGAAAGTCTTGAAGGGAACATACTTCACTTTGAAATCTTGAACTCCCGCAAAAAGCAGAACCCGGAAATGTGGCTGGCGAGGAAATAAAATATGTAATGTTTAGATCCGGAAATAAAAAAAAGATAAAAAGAAGATAGAAAGAAAAAGTCAACCAGATGACTTCTATATTAAAAGTAAATCAGCCAGTGTACCAGCCTTAAGTTTCAGAACCATGGCATATACAATCTTTTTAACAATTATAATGATTCAAAGGAAGATGAGATAATAAAACCGCTAATAAAAAGTGATTTTAATGATTGCTTATTATATGGAAGAATGTCTCAATCAGCGTTAATAAATGTCCAGAAGCATTTACGGAGACATCAACTTATTTAGGGGTAAATTTATGTAAAAAGCATTCCTCATCTAATATAAGTCGCTTCCAAGTGGCTTTAATTAGGGATTTGAAGCGATTAAGTAGCGACTCATACATGTATATGGTAGGAAGTGTTTTATTCTTTAGCGATAGAGGAGGCTTAAATTATAATTGTTACTTTTGGGGTAGACATTTAATAAATTAAAACACAATGACAGGCGAGAAAATTAAAAGCTCTATTTTCCCCAT
>JAJYIL010000169.1 GCA_021790055.1 Bacteroidota bacterium | reverse complement strand
CTTAAACTTAAACTAATTAGACAATAAGTAAAAGAAGAAAACTTTTGAAAAGTTCTTTAGATGAAAAACTTTCAGAATTATTTTATTCTTAATTTTTTTTTCGTTAGGTTTGTTGATACTAAGTTGAGGTCAAAGAGGGGAAGCAGACCAGACAAGAGATTTTTCTAAACAATTTTTCATCTTAGGAGGGATTGAGTATGAAGAACAGAGAAACATTTCATTCTACCGTTATACGCTTTACAAAAAGTTTGATTTCGATAATATCATTTGCAGCATGTAATGTTTTCCCTCAATACGCAAACCATGTCGTTATTAGCGAAGTCTATGGCGGCGGCGGGAATTCAGGTTCACTTTACAAAAATGATTTTATAGAATTATATAATCCTACCGATTTACCCGTAAGTCTGATGGGATGGTCGCTGCAATACTGCTCTGCCACGGGATCAAAATGGCAGGCTACTAATTTGGCAGGACAAATTGAAGCTCATCGTTACTTTTTAATCCGCGAAGCCCAGGGAAGCCGCGGAACTATAAATTTACCTACGCCCGACGTTGCCGGTACAATTGCTATGGCATCAACAAGCGGAAAGATTGCATTGGTTAACACCACTACTCCTTTGAACGGAACAAATCCATCGTCATTTTCTATTGTGGATAAAGTCGGCTTTGGAAGTACATCAACAAGCTATGAAGGAAGCGAGCCTGCGACCTCGCCGAGCAATACTGTTTCAATTGAACGGAAAGCAGCCGGCGGCTCATCATCAAGCTCAATGAAGATAGGCGGAATAGATGAATTTAAAGGAAACGGCTTTGATTCGGATGATAATAAAAATGACTTTGTTCGACGCGAAATGCCGCAGCCTCAAAATTCTGCAAGCCCCGCTGAACCTGCCCAGGACAGTGGGGGCAGTGGTACCGGAACCGCATCCATTTCTCCTGCATTTGTTAATGTATCCGAGACGACGGAATTAGCAATTAAAATTATTGCAGATAGTTCTTATACTCTTTATAGCGTTCTTATAATTTTTCCCGATTCCTCAGGATGGATATGGAATAATAATACATCTGATGTTGAAGTAGCTGGTAGTACGGCTGATTCTTCTGTGGTATCAGTTCAAGGAGATTCAATATTTATTTCATCGTTAAAAGTTACTTCACTTGATAGTTTGAAAATTAAGTTACTGAATGTTACCGCCCCTTCATCGGCAGGACGTTTCAGCTTCCAGATTATGACTGCAATTGCCGGAGGTATTCCCGCCGCTTTAGTACGAATGCCGGAAATCCAGGTTATAAGAATTATACCTATTATTCAACTGCATGTAAATGATTTGGAAGGTATTCCGGCAGCCCCTTATTCAATTGGAACATCTGTCTCAGTAAACGGAATAATTACTGCTGACTATGATTCTTCCGCTACAGACATCTATGTTCAGGATGCAACCGGCGGGATAGACATTTATAATTCCGAAAGGCTTGCCGATTTTCAAGTGGGAGACAGCGTAGTCGTTACCGGCTCAATTCTTCAATTCAGGGGGCTCACTGAAATTTCTCCCGAAAAAGGTTTGCTTGTTATTTATTCTCATGGCAATAAAATCCCTGATCCGTTGATACTGACTGCCGGCGATGTTAATTCAACATTTAATTCCGAAAACTTTACCGAGCAAAACGAAGGAAGATTAGTACGGCTGAACGGTGTAACTTATAATTTTTCAAATCAGACTATTTCAGATGCAACGGGAACTACGGGTACATATTTCGGCAGCATTACTCCGCCAAACGGTACATTTGATTTGATCGGGATTTTGAAGCAGTACAAACCTGGCTCGCCTGCCGCGCCGCCATATATTTCCAATTATGAAGTCAATCCGCGCTCGCAATCGGATATTATTGTTAGTACCGGTCCAATTTATTCATCAAAACCGGTGGAAGAAAATATACTTGCAAACTCAATAACAATTTCATTTAAGACGGCACAGCCTGCTCAAGCGGTTATTAATTACGGTACGTCGGTTAATTATACAGATTCTGTTGTTGTTACTGATGCCGACACATTGCATAAAATAGTTCTGCAAGGTTTAAAGGCTGCAACAATTTATCATTACCTGGTCGGAATAAAAGATGCCGCCGGAACAAATTTAACCGGTGATGAATTATTTTCAACTGCATCATTAACTTCTACCGGAACGATAAATGTTTTCTTTAACCGTTCAATTGATAATTCGGTCTCTTCAGGCGAAGTTGCGCAGAAGGTAATTATTGCACAGGAATTCCTTAGGAGAATAAGCTCGGCTCAATTTTCGATTGATGCGGCGCTCTACAGCTTAAGCGGGATGGTTGGTGCAAATATCGCTGATGCTCTTATCGCTGCAAAGAACCGCGGCGTAAAGGTAAGAGTGATTGGTGAGTGGGATAATCATTCAACTGCACCTTGGGCAACTTTAAGTAATGCTAATATTCCGGTTATATTCGATAATTTTAATTCGGAATATTCCGGCTCCGTTTTAATGCATAATAAATTTGCAATCTTCGATAACCACGACACTGCAGATACGAATGATTGGGTATGGTCAGGCTCCTGGAATGCAACAGATCCGGGCAACAACAACGATGCTCAGAATGTTGTTGAGATACAGGATAAATCTCTTGCTAATGCTTATTCAGTTGAGTTCAATGAAATGTGGGGAAGCGGTAATGATACTCCTAATTCCGCTGAATCGAAATTTGGAGTAATGAAGACTGATAATACTCCGCACCGCTTTAATATTGCAGGAACACCTGTTGAACTTTATTTTGATCCATCCGATCATACAACTTCGCATATTACTGATGCTCTTAACGAAGCAGTCTCATCAATAAATATTGCAATGCTAACATTTACCCGCAGCGATCTTGCCCAAATATTAGTAAATAAAAAAAGCGAAGGAGAAAAAGTTCACGTCATATTGGATAATAAATCCGATACGGGCAACCAGTTCAGCTTTCTTCAAAATAACGGAGTGGATATTTTACTGAAGGGAAACGCAGTTGCAGGATTACTTCATCATAAATATGCAATTGTAGACGGCGATACACGCTCTGCAGATCAAATGGTAATTACCGGGTCGCACAACTGGTCTAACTCCGCTGAGATCTTAAACGATGAGAATTCCCTGATTATCCATAGCTACAGAGTTGCAAATCTTTATCTGCAGGAATTTAAGGCAAGGTATCTTGAGGCAGGAGGTACCGATTTAATTTCAGATATTGAAAAGCAGGACGATAGAGAGACGCCGCATAATTTCAAACTTTTACAGAATTATCCCAACCCGTTCAATCCGGCTACGGTCATCAGTTATCAGTTGGCATCCGGCTGTTATGTAACTTTAAAGATATTTAATATCCTTGGTCAGGAAGTAAAAACTTTGGTTTATAGAAATGAAGAAGCCGGAACTTACAAAATAAATTTTAAGTCTGAAGGCTTAAGCTCGGGAATATATTTTTACAGCTTAACTGCAGGAAGCTTTCACCAGGTAAAGAAGATGATATTGCTGCGTTGACCTGTAAAAAGCGTCTATGTAAATTTAAAATGTAAATTTAAATTTACATAGACTTCATAATTTAATAGAAGTAAAGTTATACGCTACATACATCACTCACTCGTAGCAGTTAAAAAGAAAAATAAAAAGGCATTCCTCGCATATCAGGATAAGCCTATGGAGTCTATTTCTGATATTCAAATCGCCAATTATAAGAGCATGCTGGAATAAATATACCCGGTTATTTTCAAAGATATGAACTTAAACTTACACCTTTAGATTGCGGAAAGAGACGAGTTCAAGTTTGTGTTCAAGTGTAATAAATGTAATAATTATATTTGCAAAAAATTTGTATAATCTTACCGCTATCCTTAAATTTGTCTACTAAATTTTAATCTCTTCACAGGAAAGTAATGAACACAATAAAAGGAAAAATTATCCAGGTCATCGGACCGGTTGTAGACATAGAATTTGAAGAAGGACATCTTCCAAAGATTTACAATGCTATCAGGATTCCAAGAACAAATACCGAAGGCGTAAAAGAAGATTTGATCGTCGAAGTCCAGCAGCATTTGGGTGAGGATAGAGTTCGTGCGGTTGCTATGGATTCAACTGACGGTTTAGTCCGCGGTATGGAAGCATTCGATGCCGAAGAACCTATTTCAGTTCCGGTTGGTCCCGGTACTTTAGGAAGATTAATAAATGTTATCGGGAAGGGAATAGACGGATTGGGTGAAATTAAATCCGATAAAAAATATCCCATCCACAGGCCATCACCGCAATTCAAGAACCTCTCTACCAAGACAGAAATTTTTGAAACAGGTATTAAAGTAATCGACTTGATAGAGCCTTATTCCAAAGGCGGTAAAACAGGCTTATTCGGCGGTGCAGGCGTTGGAAAAACTGTCATCATCCAAGAGTTAATTCATAACATAGCTCAAGAGCATGGCGGATACTCGGTATTTGCAGGTGTCGGTGAAAGAACCCGTGAAGGAAATGACCTTTGGGTTGAAATGAAGGAATCAGGAGTGTTGTCCAAGACTGCATTGGTCTTCGGGCAAATGAATGAACCGCCTGGAGCCAGACTGCGAGTCGGATTAACAGGCTTAACCATTTCAGAGTATTTCAGAGATGACGAAGGAAGAGACGTTCTTTTATTTATCGATAATATCTTCCGATTCACTCAAGCCGGTTCCGAAGTAAGCGCTTTGCTCGGTCGTATGCCGTCTGCAGTAGGCTACCAACCGAACCTTGCTACCGAAATGGGCGCGCTCCAGGAAAGGATTACATCGACGGACAAAGGCTCCATTACATCCGTTCAAGCTATTTATGTACCGGCAGATGACTTAACAGACCCCGCGCCTGCTGCAGCTTTTGCTCACCTTGATGCAACTACAGTGTTAAGCCGTCAAATCTCTGAGCTTGGAATTTATCCCGCTGTTGATCCGCTTGATTCAACATCAAGAATTCTTGAGCCGGGAACCCTTGGACAGGAACACTATGACGTTGCGAGAAACTGCAAAGAAATATTACAGCAATACAAAGATCTTCAGGATATTATTAACATCCTCGGTATGGATGAGCTTTCGGATGAAGACAAGACGGTTGTTAAGAGAGCAAGAAGGATTCAAAGATTTTTCAGCCAGCCGTTCCATGTTGCCGAGCAGTTTACCGGGTATAAGGGAAAGTACGTTAAGCTTGAAGATACAATAAGAGGATTCAAAGCTATTATTAACGGCGAGTATGACGATTTGCCTGAATCCGCATTCATGTACGTTGGCACTATTGAAGAGGCTGTTGAAAAAGCCAAGGCGATGAAGTAAATATGTCCGAATTAAGTTTAGAAATACTTACTCCAGATAAGTTATCTTACTCTAGTGAAGTGCACGCAGTAACCGTTCCAGGTACGGTAGGAAGCTTTCAGATATTATTCAACCATGCCCCTTTGCTCAGTACATTTGAAATCGGTGTGATTAAGATTGAAGTTAGTAGTGATAAAACCGTTTACTTTGCAACCGGAGGCGGAACTATTGAAATACTTGACAATAAGATAAAAATACTTGCAGATTCATTGGAGGCTGTATCCAACATTGACGTGGAGCGAGCCAAAAGAGCTTTAACCCGCGCTCAAAACAGGTTAGAGAAAAAGCATACCGAAAAGATAGACGCATCTCGTGCCGAAGCTGCTCTTGCAAGAGCAAATAACCGGATAAAGATATACGAGAAATATTTTCAATTAGTGGACTCCAACTGAAGATAATTTCTCGATGCTCGATACGGGATATTCGATTTACGATAATTGCTTCTATCGAGTATCAAGCATCCAGTACCGAGTATCAAGCGCCGGGTATTGAGTTTCGAGCATCTAATTTATATACCCATCGCCAATAATAATTTGTTTCAACGCAGTGTTCTCATTCAGCATCGAATCCAGCTTTTCAAAATGATCTATCAGAAAGCTTATCCGTGCAGTTTCATGCCGGAGTGAAAGCAATAGCTGCTGCTGCTCGAGCGTTAAACCGGATTTTTCCGCAACCTTGAATGACTTGAGCTTCGTGTTTTTATAATTCTCCCAGAAATTATCTTCAAGCTTGTAATTTATCTTATCGATTAAATTTTCAAATTTTATTTCCATCTCTTCAATTAAGATGATATCGGCTTCTCCGGGGCTGTCTTTATAGTCTTTCACAGTTGCCACGTAATATCCGTCGGGATGAATTTCATGACTAAGAATAAAAAATCTGCGAACTCCTTTGACTACAATATCCATTTCCCCGGTTAGATATGTCTTTACTACTTTATCTATTATAACGTAAGTGCCTACTTGCGAGAGGTCGTCTTTTAAAAGAGAAACGATACCGAAGCCGGACTTCTCATCAATGCATTTGTTTATCATCTTCTTATACCTCTTCTCAAAGATATGAAGAGGATAATAAGACTGCGGAAATATTACCAGCTTAAGCGGAAATATGGGAATTATCTTTTCCATTTCTATTCAATTAAGTTTTTTACCTTGTCCGTAATATAATTCATTATTGAAAATAATCTAACAAATTAATTCCAAGTTTTCGTTGATTTACTTCAAATATAGAAATACTAATATCTTTAAGAATTTATCCTCA
>JAJYIL010000168.1 GCA_021790055.1 Bacteroidota bacterium | reverse complement strand
TGTTTCTTTAAAGAATATAAAGAGCATTTCAATTTAAAATAAAATTAAGAGATAGAGATAATGAGATTTAAATCGAAAGTGAATAGTAATAATCTGTTAGTGTGCGGAGTTGTCTTCATGATAATAGCATTTTCCCTTGACGGTTCAACCAATAGATACATTAGATTTTCAGAGGGATTTCTTGTCGGGTTGTCTATTGTCTTTAATTGCGCTGCAATATATAAAATAAGAAAATCGGGAAGAGTAAAATAGAATGCTTAGTAAAAGAATCATTTTTTTTATTGCGGTAATTATATTTACCGTATTCAATAAGTTAAGCGCTCAGTCCGGAATAGTGAACGGAACGGTAACAGATGCGGATAACGGTGAATCCCTGACTGGTGTAAATATACTAATACCGGAGCTTTCAAATGCAGGCACAGCTACAAATGAAAAAGGATATTTTGAATTGAAGCTGCCGGTCGGAAGTTATTCGCTGAAAGCAAGTCTTATCGGATATACGGCGGCAATCAAGACGGATGTAATAATTAAATCCGGAGTAAACAAAACTCTTAATATCAGGCTTTCACAGTCGGCTGTAGAACTGGAAGGAGTAACTGTGCAGGGAGATTATTTTGACAAAGCTATAAGCGAGAACAACCTTAGTACGGTTGTTCTCGGAGCTGAAGAAGTAAGGCGCTCCCCAGGTTCGGATCAGGACTTTCAGAGGATACTGCAGGCAATGGCTGGCGTTTCGTTTTCTACTGATCAATCCAATGAGCTGCTTGTTAGAGGCGGCTCCCCGAACGAAAACCTAACCGTGTACGACAATATGGAAATTCATTCAACAAACCATTATCCAAATGAATTAAATTCCGGCGGTCCTATAAATATGATAAATGTAGACTTAATCGATGAGATTCATTTTTCAACCGGAGGATTTATTTCTAAATATGGAGACAAGCTTTCATCGGTAATGGTTATTAACTCCAGAGACGGAACAAGGCTGAAGGGCATTGCGGCAAATCTTAATTTATCTATGGCAGGCTACGGTGCAGTTTTGGAAGGACAGATAAACCAGGGCAAAGGCTCTTGGATACTTTCCGCAAGGAACAGCTATTTAAGTATGATCGCAGGAAGTGTCGGACTAACATCAGTTCCATATTACTATGACATACAATTTAAAGCCGCTTATGATCTATCCTCAATTCACAAGCTGACTTTATCCGGAATTTATGGTAATGATAAGATTGATGTTGTGGGAGGGTCTGATCATTCTAATCCGCTTCTGGCAAACTTGAGAGATTCTGTCGATATAGAAAATGTGCTTGTAAGAAACCACCAGTATGCCGTCGGATTATCCTTAAAGAATTTGTGGTCCGATAAGTTTTATACTCTTACTACTGTTTATACCAACAGCTATTACCGGGATTTAGATGTTAAGCTGGATTTTACACAAAGACTTTACAATAATATTGGTGAGGTCGGTTATACAAATATACTCGGCTCAAGAAGAGTTCTAAAAGCAAAAGGAAACGACGGTCTGACGGCAATAAAATCTGAAGCTGTTTGGAATGCTAACGAATGGAATGAAGTAAATATCGGCGGTTCAATAAAGACCGGTAATTATCATGAAGATGTTTTTATGGATGCAGATACTGCCCGCTATGATATTAACGGAGACGGCAGGTTCGATGCGATTATTTCACAGCCGGAATCGGCATTTTCAGTCAACTATAATTTATTCAGTCAATATAAAACTTACGCATATGTAAATGATAAAATAAGTCTTTTTGAAAAGCGGTTCATAATTAATGCCGGACTTAGGTACGATTATTTTTCTTACAGCTATAAAGGAAACTTAAGTCCGCGTCTCTCACTTTCGTATTACATTCAGCCGGATATAACAAGCCTGAATTTATCTTATGGTGAATATTACCAAAACCTGTCTTACCCGGAATACGGCGACAGGTATAATACGGAAATAAACCGGTCGCTTGATAATTCTCATGCGCGTCATTACGTATTGGGAATTGAGCATATTATTGCCGACGGATTAAAGCTTAACCTTGAAGGCTATTATAAGCTATACGATCATTTACCAGTTGATGAAACATTTATTCATTATAACGACAGGACTTTTAGATCTGATCAGAAGATTAGCATAGGAAGACAAAAAACTTACGGTATTGATTTGCTGCTGCAGCAGAAACTTGTTAAGGATATATACGGCACTTTATGCTTCTCTAGAATGTGGAGCGAGTTCAATGATCCGCGCATAGGCTTTGAAGACAGAGCCTTTCCGTCAGACTATGATTTCCCATATGTTATTACTGCAATCTTCGGAAAGAGGCTGAAGGATTTCCGGAGTCAATTAAATCAGCTTCCGTTTTACCTGAGAATTCCAACTTACATTCTTCCATTCTCTGATGATATGGAAATAAGCGTAAGATGGCGTTATGCAAGCGGCATGCCTTACACACCGAGAATATACACAACAGCTGAACAGCATAGACAAGGTGCAGTAAAATGGACAGGCGGTACTTGGATCCCATCAGATGAAGTTAACAGCGCAAGGTATCCCGCTTACCATCGGCTGGATATTGCATTTAGCAGCAGGTTCAATTTAAATAATTGGGCAATCTCTGTTTTTCTTTCGCTTCAGAATATTTACAACCGGAAGAACGTTGCATATTACCAATACATCTCCGATGGTACAATTGAAGATGTTCACCAGTTTTCTTTTCTGCCTGTTGCAGGAGTTGAAGTTTTGTTCTGATAACTAAAAGGAGATAAATTACATAAATGGTTTCGTCAATTATTATAGGGAAGAATAGAAACTTTTCCAAACAGTTCTCGATTGTAGTTTTAGTTTTTCTTCTTTCTTCATTATCTGTAAAATCTCAGCAGCTTACCATAGAAGGGAAAATTAGGGATAAAGCGGACAGCACCTTGTTAAGCTTTGCAAACGTACGGGTGATTGGAACAATGCTGGGAACATCGGCAAATGAAGAAGGTCATTACAAGCTTTACTTAAAGCCGGGAGAATATAAACTTGCTGCCTCTTACCTTGGGTACAATTCAGATACGGCAACTGTTAGTCTAATTGAAGGTAACGCTAAAGTAAATTTTTCTCTTGAAAAAAGCTACATTAAGCTGCCAGCAATATTAGTAACGCCTCGAGTCAATCCGGCTATAACTATTATTGAAAAAGCGATAGATGAAAAGATTAGAAGGCAAGAAAGACTTAACTCTTTCGTAGCGGATTCTTACACAAAAGGCGTACTTAGGACCAATCAGGATAACATAAAAAAGAAAGACTCAACAAAATACAATTTGAAGATTGAGGGTATATTTGAAAATACCGGCATTACCTACTACCAAAAGCCGGATTTAAACAAAGACATAATTACCGGTAGAAAGCAGACCGCAAATTTTCCGCCTGAAGTAAATATCATTACTGGTAACAGGGTCGTTCAAAGTTTTTATGAAGATAAGATTAATTTCTATGACATACCGGTACCGGGACCGCTGGAAGACGATGCCTTAAGCTATTACGATTTTTATTTAGAAGACTCCCTGCTGACAGACAATCAAAAGGTTTACAAGCTCGGTATACAAACTATTCACGATTATGACCCCGGCTTTACCGGCAGCATTTATATTCTCGACAAGACATATGACTTGATTAAGGTAGATGTTATACTTAACCGGGCTGCAAACCAGGGCGGAATGCTGGACACGGTTAGGATAATCCAGCAATTCCTGCCATATGATTCCATATACATGCCAATTGATTATAGGATCTTTGCGAGGCTAAGCCTGTTTAATTTGATGAAATTCTCCCTGGACATTAGCACCGTGATGTACAACTATACAATTAATCAAAAGGAAAGTGCCGTAATTTTTGATAAGGCATTTTTAAAAGTTTTACCGGGTGCGGACAGCAAGGATACGACCTATTGGGATAACAACAGATTTATTCCAAGTTCGATTGCAGAAAAGACAGCATACAGAAGAATTGACAGCATTATGAGCGCGCCTAAAAGTATAACAACAAATCTACTGCTGGGCTTATTTCAAGGCGAATATCCTTTAACAAATGATATATTCATTCCATCGCCGTTAAATATGTACCGCTTTAACCGCATTGAAGGTCATACGCTTGGATTCGGAGTCAACGTGAAGAATCTTCTTAACAAGCGGCTCGATTCGCACATAAGATTTGACTATGGGTTTTCGGATAAAAAGTTAAAGTACGATTTTGCCAGCTCATTGCTGCTGGGAGAATATAGAACTTACAAAATCTCATTTGATGCTTTCAACAACATCCGCCCGCTATTCAACGAATCGAACAACTTTAATGACTTTACTTCATCTCTATTCGCGCTTGCATTCAAAGACGATTTCCTGGATTACTATTACTCCAAAGGATTCAGCTTTAAGTTTAATGGAGACATTTTACCAATCCTTAAAGCAGGAATAGGATTTACAAATAATACCTTTAACTCTGCCGAGAAAAATACCGATTTTTCTTTCTCTAGTGGTGGAAAGAAGTTTAGAGAAAATCCTCCTATATATGAAACGAGAATAAACAGAATCGATATCAATTTTAAATTTGACTTCCGGGATTATTATGAAGACGGATATTTCCGCCGAAAAGACGCCAACGGAAAATCTTATATCACTTGCGGCGGAGGCATTATAATAAGCCCGAAAAAAATATTGAACAGCAATTTAAGCTTCCTTACTTACAAAGCAGACATAGACGGAATACTGAATTCTTTTAGGACAACAAATCTTTCTTATAAATTATTATTGAGCCTTTCCGATGACGCCATACCTTTCCAGATGCTTTATACTTTGCCCGGCAGCATCGATGGAGCCTTCAGCGGCATGTCATTTAGAACAGTCAAGCTTGGAGAATATTTCGGAAGCAAGGTTTTAACCGTAAATCTCCAATATAATTTTAATGATGAATTCTTTAGAATATTACCGGTGCCGCTGCTTAGAGATTGGAATCTTCAAATAAGCGCCTTTTTAAATTCGGGCTGGGTTGATATTTCCCGGAAGTCGAAGGACATACTGCCTGTTCCATACCAAGGGCTTACAAAGCCATTAATTGAAGCCGGCTTCGGAGTTGGGTATGCTCTACTGCCGATGAAATTGGAATTTGCCTGGAGACTTACCAACAAAGACATCAATGCGTTTACAGTCGGTTTAAATACTGAAGTATTATTAAAGTAAGTAAAAAGAGAGAAAGTTATGAACGAGATAATAGTAAATCCTATTGCATATGTTAGAAACGATAGACGCGAGCCGATCGACGATAACTGGCGGTCGGTTGAATCCACGATAGAACTGTTAGAAGAATTGCCGGAAGAATGCCTGGATGGAATAGAGAATTTTTCTCACCTGGAAATAATTTACTTCTTCGATAAATCGACAAAGACTTATACTGGAAGCGAGCATCCGAGAGAGAATTCAGCTTATCCCAAGGTCGGAATTTTTGCGCAAAGGAAAAAGGACAGACCAAACCATCTCGGCGCAACCTTTGTAAATTTAATTAAGCATGATAAGCGCAGATTGATAGTAAAATACCTGGATGCAATCGATGGGACACCGGTACTGGATATTAAGCCTGTATTTGAAGAATACATGCCCGATGGAAAAATTATGCAGCCCGGCTGGGTAAGAGAGCTGATGAAAAATTACTGGTAAGTGGATCTTATTGCATCATGATAAAAATAATTAAGGCAAAACAATCAGATATTCCTGAAGTAAAAATTCTCGTTGCAGATTCACTGAGAGAATACCATCTTGAATTTGATCCATTAGGTACAGATAAGGATTTGGAAGATATTCAAGAAGAGTACTTTAATAATAAAGGAGTATTTAAAACAGTAATTAAGCAGCCGGGCAGGGAAATAATTGCGTGCTACGGTTTATATAGAATTGCTAACGGCACCTGTGAGCTTCGGAAAATGTATTTGACTAAAGATATGAGAGGAAAAGGGGTCGGCAGGCAAATGATGAATGATGCCTTTATAGAAGCAAAGAGGCTCGGGTATAAAAAGATTATTCTTGAGACAAATTCAATTTTAAAAGAAGCTGTTTCAATGTATAAAAAATACGGCTTTGTCGAATATAGTCCGGAACATCTTTCTTCCAGGTGCAATCTCGGTATGTATAAAGTAATTAGCTAATAATGTGCCGATCTTTTTAATTAACTAAAATATAATAGTAACGAAAGACAGAAAAAAATTATGACTTATTTAGGTTTTTGTAGGGATTTCCTCTTCTTAAGTGTATTACGTTATAGGATTTTACTTCAGTAAATATTTAATTCAAGAAATTATACGGTAGGTAAATAAATGAAAAAGCATTACCTCATTTTTATAACTGTTATCCTTTCCAGCCTATGGCTTAGATGCCATGGAAATACAACTGCCCCGGAAACGAATAAGGGAATTCTTGTTGTTCAAAATAAAACCGTATCTCCCGGAGAAATTGTTCAACTTGACGATTATCCATTGTTTGTTATGAATTATTCAGGCGATTACGGATTTAGTAATTACAAGAATAGTAAGGTTAATTCAAAAATAATATATATTAAAGCAGACTCGAGCAAATGGGGATGCACATGCTTTTCAGCTATGAAGGATAGCTGT
>JAJYIL010000167.1 GCA_021790055.1 Bacteroidota bacterium | reverse complement strand
TTCACTTTCTTAATTTTCCTGCCGGGCATTTTGTTTCCGCAAAACAATGATTCGCTTTATATCGCACAGCATTTTACAAAGCACGAATACATGATTCCTATGCGCGACGGTGCGAGGCTTTTTACCGTTGTATATTCACCGCGCGATACTTCGTCTGTTTATCCAATAATTTTAAACCGCACTCCATACAGTGTTGGTCCGTATGGTAAAGAAAAATATAAATCGGAGCTTGGTCCATCAAAGCAATTTGAAAAAGCCGGTTACATTTTTGCTTACCAGGATGTCCGGGGCAGATTTATGTCTGAGGGAACTTTTGTTGAGATGCGTCCTTATATTGTTAATAAAAAAAGCAACAAGGATGTAGACGAGACAACCGATACCTACGATACTATTGACTGGCTTATAAAGCATGTTCAGCATAATAACGGCAAGGTTGGAATTTATGGAATTTCTTACCCAGGATTTTACGCAGCTATGGCGGCGATTGATGCGCATCCCGCGCTTAAAGCGGTATCACCTCAGGCGCCAATTGCAGATTGGTTTATAAACGATGACTTCCATCGCAACGGCGCTTTCTGGCTTCCTCATGCTTTCTGGTTTTATACCGTGTTCGGTATTCCTCGTCCCGTTCCGATCGATCACTGGAGTGATGCCGTGTTTACAACCGCAAATCCCGACGGATATGATTTCTTTTTGAAGATGGGCTCATTTAAAAACACAACGGAAAAATTCTTCAAGCATAAAATTCCTTTCTGGGATACTTTGATGGCTCACCCGGATTATGATGCATTCTGGCAAGCACGAAACACTCTCCCTCATTTAAAAAATATTAAGCCCGCAGTAATGACTGTTGGCGGATGGTTTGATGCTGAAGATCTTTATGGCGCACTAAACACCTATAAGGCGATTGAAAAAAATAATCCCGGAATACACAACATGCTTGTTATGGGTCCGTGGTTTCATGGCGGATGGGAAAGGTCGAAAGGAGATTTGCTCGGCGATATTCATTTCGGCAGCAATACAAGCGAGTATTATCTAGACAGCATCGAACTCCCTTTCTTTAATTATTATTTGAAGGGCATAGGTAAAAACAATTTTTCTGAAGCTAATGTATTTGAAACCGGCTCAAACGAATGGAAAAAATTTGAAGAGTGGCCGCCTAAAAATGTTAAAGCAGAAAATTTATTCTTTCAAAAGAATAATGGTTTATCTTTCACCCAGCCTGAAGATAAAGGAAAATCTTTTGATCAGTACATAAGCGACCCGGATCATCCTGTTCCTTATACTTCTAAAATAACGGAATACATGATTCGTGAATACATGGATGAAGACCAGCGCTTTGCTTCAAAGAGAAATGACGTACTGGTTTATGAAACCAAACCTCTTGAGAAAGACGTAACTATGGCGGGACCAATCCAGGCAAACTTATTTGTTTCAACATCGGGAACGGATTCCGACTGGATTGTTAAGCTGATAGACGTTTTCCCGGATACCGCAAAAGACTTTTCTCCAAATCCGTGCAATGTTAAAATGGGCGGCTACCAGATGATGGTGCGCGGAGATATTATCCGCGGCAAATACAGGAACAGCTATTCAAAGCCTGAACCTTTTGTGCCAAATAAGATAACAAAGGTAAGCTTCCGGCTTCAGGATATTTTTCATTCCTTCAAGAAAGGACACCGGATAATGGTGCAGGTACAAAGCAGCTGGTTCCCGCTTGCAGACCGCAATCCGCAAAGGTTTGAAAATATTTACTTCGCTAAGAATTCGGACTTTCAGAAGGCTACTCAAAGAGTTTTTCATTCAAAACAATATCCTTCTAATTTGAAAATACCGGTTTTAAAAAATGATTGACAATAATAATTAAAAAAATTCGTAATCTTGCTCTTAATCGTACTCGGATTTAAATTCGGGTATGAGCAAGATTAAGATTAAGAAAGTAAAACGAGATGGTAATAGATAAATTAGAAAATTCAAATTTATACACCGGCTTTGGGGATAAAATCAGGAAAGCACTTCAATATCTCAAGCAAAATAATTTCATTGAGATTAAAGACGGACGCTATGAAATCGACGGGGAGGATATTTATGCCTCGGTAATGCGCTATAAAACAAAATCAGTTGCAAATGGCAAGTGGGAATCCCACAAAAAATATATCGACGTCCAATTTATTGCCGAAGGTACGGAGCGAATAGGATATTCAAATATTAATAATATGGTTATCAAAGAATCTTACAGCGAGGAAAAAGATATTCAATTCCTTAAAGGGAAAGGAGATTTTTTTACGGCAGAAAAAAATACTTTCGCCATTTTATTCCCGCAGGACGTTCATATGCCGGGAATTTCAAATGAAGCCGACCGGCAAAGCGCAGTAATAAAAGTTGTAGTAAAAGTAAAAGCAGAATAATTTATTTGAAAGGACATTATATTGTTTAAGCAGTTATTTAGGACCAAAAGTCTTGATGCATTAGTAAAAGAAGGGGAAGAACCCGAGCATCAATTAAAGCGTGTACTGGGTTCATTTGATGTTGTAATGCTTGGTATTGGTGCTATTATTGGCGCGGGAATTTTTGCAACTATAGGAACTGCAGCAGCCGGCGACGCTATGAGACCGGGTGCCGGTCCGGCTTTAATGCTTTCGTTTGTCTTGACCGGTATTGCATGCGGATTCGCCGCTTTGTGCTATGCGGAATTTGCCTCAATGGTTCCAATATCGGGAAGCGCTTATACTTATTCTTACGGCACGCTTGGAGAATTGGTTGCATGGATTATCGGCTGGGATTTGATTATAGAGTATGCCGTTGGCAATGTAGCGGTTGCTATTAGCTGGGCAAACTATTTCAAAACGCTTGTATCCGGATTTGGTATAAACATACCCGATTGGATGTCGATAGATTATAGAACTGCAGCTAAGATTCCGGGTTTGCTTGAAAATGCCCCGCACATTTTAGGTGTTCCAATTGTTTTTAATTTTCCTGCATTTGCAATTGTTGCTTTAATTACACTGGTTCTTGTTATAGGAATAAAAGAAAGCTCAAGAACTACAACAGTAATGGTTATAATAAAGTTACTTGTTCTTGGACTATTTATAGTTGTAGGCTTCTATCATGTTCATCCATCAAACTGGGTACCCTTTGCGCCGAACGGCTGGAAGGGAATTCAATCCGGAGCTGCGGTTGTATTTTTTGCATACATCGGGTTTGATGCCGTTTCCACGGTTGCCGAAGAGGTTCGAAATCCAAAACGGGATATGCCTGTAGGAATAATCGGCTCGTTAATAGTCTGTACGATAATTTATATTTTGGTTGCCGGTGTGTTTACCGGAATCATACCATATAATGCCATGGTAAAGGCATTGGCCACAAGTCAATCGGAGCCGCTTACTTTTGCAATGCAGTATGCCCACATTAAAAAGTACGCCGACTTAATAATAGGAATAATCGCCTTCGGCTCTGTTGTTGCTCATACCGCGGTGCTGCTTGTTTTCCAGCTTGGTCAGCCGAGAATTTTCTTTTCGATGGCTCGCGACGGTCTGCTTCCCAAAAGCTTTGCCAAAGTTCACCCTAAATTTAAGACGCCTTATGTTACAACTATTTTAACGGGTGTAGCCGTGGGTGTAACCGCAATGTTTACTACGATTGATGAGATGGTCGACTTAACAAACATCGGGACACTGTTTGCATTTATACTTGTCTGCGCCGGAATAATTATTCTCCGTAAAAGGGAACCCGACAGACCGCGCGCATTCAAAACGCCGTGGGTGCCGTTTATCCCTGTGCTTGGAATTATTTCATGCTTTTATTTGATTCTCGGTTTACCCTGGATAACGTACCTTCGGTTTGCACTCTGGCTTCTGGTAGGAATGGTAGTTTATTTTTCTTACGGCTATAAGAAGAGCAGGCTGCACAAAGTAACAACGATAAACTAAACGACGCATGGATGTGTGTATGCTGCTATAAGGCACCGCAAATCTAAATACTTTTTATAAAGTTAGTTTTATGCTAGTTTGACATGACGCTTAATTAATTCTTCAATTGGCATGAATGTTTGAAGTAGTTAAAGTGTTTGATTGCCTTCAAACAAAGTCTCTACAAAAATTTTTTAATTGTGGATGTTTAATACTTTATATAAATTTAAAATAAAAAAAGAGAAGAATGACTGAAACAATTGCAAATATGACTAAAAAAGAATTCAAACAAATTCTTTCAGATGTGGTTGAGCAAAAAATGATAGAATTATTTGGAGACCCGGATGATGGTCTGGTGCTGAAAGAAAATATGAGCAAGCGCCTCACACGACAAAAAAAGGCAGTGATGAAGGGAGAGCGTGGTGATGATTTTGAAGCATTAGTCAAGCACCTTTCACTTAAATAGATGGAAACTTCGTGTATATAACAAGCATACTAAAGCCTGCAGCGAGAGAGCTTGGGGCTTGATAAAATTACTGCACAGCGCATTGTAAACAGAGTTCGTTGGCTTTCTACTAATCTTCAATCAATAAAGCTCTATCCGCTTAAAGGCGAGCTTGCAGGGCTTTACAAAATCAGGGAAGGTTCATACAGGATTATCTTTGAAATCTTACATAAAGAACAAGTTATTATTATTCATTACATCGGTCATCGAAAAGATATTTATAAAAGGAGATAATCTTTCCTTTTTACCTCGCAATCTATCTTCAAGCGCCACTTGTTGTTGCTTCCGGTTCAATCTTAATTTTCATAACCCCCGTTAAGTATTGTTTACATATGTAAAGTTTTCTTAACAAAGATCTATACGCTTGAATGCTGAGTCAAGCTTAATAGCACAGTAATAATTTATATTCTTTTTGTATTTTGAATTACGATTTTTAATTGATTGATTTTGGTCTATGAAGAAAAACGTTACCTCCTCTCAACTTGAACGAGGACTCGGATTAAAAGAAGCTACCGCCCTCAACATGATAGACATGGTTGGAATCGGTCCGTTCATTGTTCTGCCGATTGTAATACAGGAAATGAATGGTCCGCAGTGTATGCTTGCATGGGTTCTCGGAGCAGTGCTTGCTCTGGTAGACGGCGCAATTTGGGCAGAGCTTGGCGCGGCAATGCCGGCTGCCGGCGGAAGCTACGTCTTCTTAAAAGAAATTTACGGACCTAAAAGCTGGGGAAGACTATTTTCCTTTCTACTCATCTGGCAAACTATCTTTCAAGCGCCGCTTGTTATTGCTTCCGGTTCAATCGGCTTTTCACAATACTTTACTTTTCTTTTTCCGCTCGGAGTTGTTGGACAAAAAATTGTATCCGGTCTTCTGGTAATTGCAATCGTTGTTCTTCTTTATAGAAAAATAGAAACCGTTGGAAAAATTTCTCTGTTCCTCTGGATAGGTGTTATCGCAACTATTTTATGGTTGATATTCGGCGGCGCTACTCACTTCAATCCGAAGCTTGCTTTTGATTTTCCTAAAGGCGCATTCGATATTTCATTTCTCTTTTTTGCCGGGCTGGGCAGCGCTACCGTGCAGACGATTTATACTTACTTGGGCTATTACAATATCTGCAACCTCGGCTCCGAACTGAAAAAGCCGGAGAAAAATATTCCGAAGAGCATTTTTATCTCGATAATCGGGATTGCAATCCTTTACCTTGCAATGCAGCTTAGCGTGCTCGGCGTAGTTCCGTGGCGCGAGGCAATGAAATCTGAATTTATAGTCAGCTCTTTCGTACAGAAGATTTATGGTTCAAAGGCTGCTATTGTTGCAACCATATTAATTTTGTGGATTGCTTTCTCTTCCCTATTTTCAGCTACGCTCGGCTATTCAAGAATTCCGTATGCTGCCGCTGTTGACGGAACGTTCTTCAAAGTTTTTGCAAAGACACATCCTAAGAAAAACTTTCCTCATGTTTCATTAATAGTACTCGGCTCAATAGCTTTTGTCTTCAGCTTACTTTTCAGATTGAAAGAAGTAATAAGCGCAATACTTGCAATGAGAATTATCGTTCAATTCATCGGTCAGGCGGTAGGAATTATTCTCTTAAGAAAAAACAAGCCCAAAGAATTTTTTCCCTTCAAGATGTGGCTGTATCCTTTGCCTGCGCTCATTGCAATTTTAATGTGGATTGGTTTGTTTGTTTCAACAGGATTTTATTTTGCAATCGGGGGAATCGTTGTCATGTCAATTGGTGCGGTGGTGTTTTTAATTAGGTCTTATTATTTGAAAGAGTGGCCGTTTTAAAGAAAATAATAATAGAGTTGTAAAATTTTTGTAAAGGGGTTTTGATACCAGTCGTGCTTACCTCCATGCCGAATGAATATACAACCGATTTTCTTAATCTCCTTAATCAAAAATTTTCTTTTCAAGCTACGCCCAGCTCTGCAACCCGGCAAACATTTGGAAGAGAATCATTTGTAAGGTCTTTATAAATGTCCTTCAAATTTTCTTTTAATTCATCAAGCGTTTCGCCTTGAGTTAAGTAGTCCGGAAATTCTACAAGATATCCAATCCACATATTTTCATCTTGCCAAAAAATATATTTTTTCTTTTCCATAATTATACATTTCCTTACTGCTTTTAATTAACATATAATAATATACAATTAAAGAGATTAATTTTCTATATTAAGATTTAAGCTTATGCAGCCGGTATAATTTATTTCTGTTTAGAATATAAAACTAATGAATGCAATCGAT
>JAJYIL010000166.1 GCA_021790055.1 Bacteroidota bacterium | reverse complement strand
CGGGCGTTCGGCGGGGGCCGGTTTTCGGCTTTCGTAATCAGTAGGTCCCCCGTTCGAGTCGGGGCACCGGCACCATACAATCAATAATTTGCGCGTTAAATCGCTCGGCCTTGGCATATACATGTACCTGTAAATCACATTTGCGCGATAGGCCTTTTATCAATTTCCCATATTAATGGAGAGACAAATTTCCCGAACTCAAACCATTTGTTTCTTTGATGATAATAATTATCAAATTCTCCGTTTAAGTAACGGCCAATCGAATCTAACAATTTACAACTCCAGCCCTCTTTTTCGCAATTAATCATACAATGTTTTTCCTGGACTACTGTCTTCGTATAATTAACATAGCACTTAGAAACCTCATTAATTTGGTTCATCGAATTCGGATCAAGCAGCCTATCGTCCAAATATATTTCCGTTCCCTTCCAGCTTTTAACAGCTTCCCAGAGCGCATTAAAAAAGGTTATTTTAATTTGTAGTTCGTCGGATGAAATTTCCAGAATATTATAATCCCGTTTACTTTCAGACTGATTAAACTTTTCAAATTCCTTTGCATTTAATATTGCCGATTCATAATAAACAGAAGAACTATTTCTGAATTTTATTTTTATTTTATGTGCCATAATAGATACCCATGCATTGGGCGAAGCGCATATAGAGCTTAACGCTAAGCCTGATGTGCTTTGTTGTTTGCAAATTTAGTTTTCATTTTTAATTGCTTTATTCGTCCGGGATAATCTTGATGTATATTTGCCGTCTTGCCTTCAGGCGCATTTTTATATTTCTTTGCAGTATTGCGCACATCAATATAGTCCGTCCCGAATTTCTGCACGGCTGCATTTAATGATGGTATCCCCCGAAAAACAGTCTTCAGCTTCTTGTATATGCCCCAGGTTCTTCGGAACATACCGGTTTCTCTTCTGAAACAGCCTGCATTAATTCTTTATTTAATCACTTTTCTTTTAACACACGTTATTCATTTTTGTAACTTACATTAAGTACTAACTGCGGATAAAAATGCAGCTTGTGCAGTTAGCCAGTATTTAAATAAATTTATTTGATGAAGAATTGACGAGGCGTGGTATGTCATTCACAGCAACCTCTGAGTCCGCAATGACCTTAGTGTTCACAATAGAAAACTTAGAAGCATAATTAATCCCAGTATTTAATTTTGTTACTCTCCAGAGGGGACTATTTAGGAGGAAGGTCACTCTTTTATTTATAGAGCCTTTGCATGCATTAGTGCAGACGGAACATATTTCTCTGCCGCATAAATTCTGAAAGAAAGTTCCTTTATTGTTACGCACCCGTTTCAAATTTCCTTTTTCCTTTTTGGGATAAACAAAATTTACAGTAACTATTTAAGTACAATAAATCTTTAGTTGAAAATTTAAGTATTATTTATTAAATGTCAATAGGCAATGACATTTTGAAAATTGGCAGGGACATTATAATCCCTGCAATCTTGCTAATTCTTCAATTTTGTAATTTCTTTACCATTTATCATGGCGTTTAATAAAAAATCTTTTACCACCTTTGGTGTACGCTGCCTTTGATAAATTTATCATAAATATTCTTCACTTCATCCATAGTTGATTTAGAAAGCGGAGGCAGATCTGCCGCGCTGAAATTTTGTTCTGCCTGGAAGGCATTCTTAGCGCCTGGTATTGCGCATGTAACTGCATCAAACATTAATATCCATCTCAAAGCAAATTGAACAAGGCTCATTCCGGAAGGACAAATCTTCTTCAACTCTTCTACTGCTTTCAAGCCAAGCTCATAATCCACGCCCGAGAACGTTTCTCCCTGGTCGAATGCTTCTCCATGCCTGTTAAAAATTCTGTGATCATCAGATTCGAACTTTGAATCTGGTTTTAATTTACCTGTCAACATTCCTGAGGCTAATGGGACTCGTGCCAGTACCCCCACTTCCTTTTTCTTTGCCTGTTCAAAAAACAATTCGGGCGGACGATGACGAAACATATTGAAGATTATCTGCACGCTCTGCACATTTGGATATAATATTGCCTTCAATGCTTCTTCTACTTTCTCAACGCTGACACCATAATATCTGATCTTTCCATCTTTAACCAGATCATCGAGTACTGCAAATGTCTCCGGCATGTAATATACTTGAGTCGGCGGGCAATGTAATTGAAGTAAATCTAACGCTTCCATATCAAGGTTTTTCAAGCTGCGTTCAACAAAAACAGTTAAATTTTCCTTGCTATATCCTTCTGCCGTATGCGGATCCAATCTTCTTCCAGCTTTAGTTGCCACGAATATTTTTTCACTGCGGCTTTTTCTAAGCTTAGCAACTAATCTTTCGCTGCGCCCGTCGCCGTAAACGTCGGCGGTATCGATAAAATTTACTCCTAGATCAATTGCTTTATTTAATGCTTTTAAGGATTCATCATCTTCTACTGTTCCCCACGCTCCGCCAATTGCCCAGGCTCCAAAGCTTACAGCGGAAACTTTCATGTCAGTGTGACCTAGAATATTATATTTCATAAATTCCTCCTTAATTCTTGTTGACAATTTAATCATTTCTTCATATTATTGAAACGGTTCAATTAATATTTGAACACGGTTCCTCCGGTGATTTTCTTTAGTACGGATAAGCGATTACATCAAGAACCGGCTGATGTCAGGTCCCATGCGGAACAAACTAAACATATTTTTAATAGGTATAATTTATTTAGGATCGGTATTAATGGCAAATTCACAATCACTTTTTAGTGTTGAAAATAAAGTTGTTTTATTAACCGGCGGAGGCGGCGTACTCGCCGGGGAAATGGCTAAAGGTTTCTTGAATGCAGGTTCAAAAGTTGTTCTGCTGGACATTAACCAAGAGTTCCTTAATAAAAGAATTGAAGAATTAAAATCAACTTATAAGGAAGTTACTGGATTAAAATGCAACGTGCTTGAGAAGGAAAGTTTAGAGTCGGTCAAATTGGAAGTGCTAAATAAATATAAACGCATCGATGTCTTGATAAATGCAGCCGGAGGCAATATGTCCGGCGCAACTATAGAGATCGATAAAAATATCTTCGACCTGGAATTTGAGCAGTTCAAAAAGGTAACCGACTTGAACCTGAACGGAACGGTTCTTCCTTCTTTAATTTTCGGCAAGGTAATGGCTGAACAGAAAAGCGGATCGATAATCAATATTTCTTCGATGGCTGTTTCAAGAGCAATTACAAGAGTTGTAGGATATTCCGCCGCAAAGGCAGCGATCGATAATTTTACAAGATGGATGGCAGTCGAGCTTGCCTCCAAGTTCGGAAGCGGGATAAGAGTGAATGCAATAGCTCCCGGATTTTTATTGACTAATCAAAACAGAGCTCTGTTAACCAATCCCGACGGTTCTTTAACCGAGAGAGGAAAGGCTATTATCGCCTTAACTCCCTTTAAACGCTTTGGAGAGCCTGAAGAGCTTGTCGGTACTGTAATATTCCTTTCAAGCAACGCTTCGCAATTTGTAACCGCAACCGTAATCCCGATCGACGGAGGCTTCAGCGCCTTCAGCGGAGTGTAAGTAAAACGATGGCATTTGAACAAACATGGAGATGGTTCGGACCTAACGATCCAATCTCGTTAAAAGAAATAAAGCAGACCGGCGCTGCCGGAATTGTAACTGCATTACATCAAATACCTGTTGGAGATGTATGGCAGATAAGTGAAATCCAAAAAAGGAAAGATCAAATTGAATCGGAAGGATTGGTTTGGTCTGTAGTTGAGAGCTTACCGGTTCATGAAGATATAAAGAAGAAAAGAAATAATTACAAGCAGCTAATCGAGAATTATAAACAGTCAATCCGGAACTTAAGCAAATGCGGAATAGACATCGTCTGTTACAACTTTATGCCGGTGCTGGATTGGTCAAGAACAGATCTTCGGGTCGTATTTAAAGACGGCTCTATTACAACCAGGTTCGAGATGAGCGTCTTTGCTGCATTCGACTTGTTTATTTTAAAGCGACAGGATGCCGAAAAGAATTACAATGAATACCAGGTACGAAAAGCAAAAGAATATTTTGAGAGCTTGAATGATAAACAAAAGCAGGCTCTAACCGGTACAATTCTACTTGGATTGCCGGGTTCATTCGAGACTTTCTCTCTCGATCAATTTAAATACTCACTGAATGAATATAATGGGATTGGCGATGACGGACTTCGCGAAAGCTTATCTGAATTTATAAAAGAAATTATTCCCGCCGCAGAAGAAGCCGGAGTTTATATGGTAATTCATCCGGACGACCCGCCGTTCTCTTTGCTTGGTTTGCCAAGAATTGTAAGCAGCAAAATTGATTTACAATTTCTGTTGAATGCTTATGATTCGCCGAATAACGGCTTGACTTTATGTACCGGTTCCTTAGGCTCCGGCGCTCAAAATAATCTAATTGATATTACGGAAAGCTTCGCCGGCAAAGTCAACTTTGTCCACTTCAGAAACGTCAGAAAGACAAATGGCAATGACTTTATAGAGGACAATCATCTCGACGGAGACGTTGACATTTACACCGTTATGAAAATATTATTGGTCGAGCAAGATAAACGAATCAAAGCCGGAAGAATAGACAGCCGATTACCATTGCGACCGGATCATGGACATTTAATGCAGCCCGATCAAAATAGAGGAAAAATCTATCCCGGTTATTCATTGTTTGGAAGAATGAGAGGACTTGCAGAGCTCAGAGGTCTCGAGATTGGAATCAGACGCTCGTTGGGCTTGCCGTAATGCCGGCAATATTAAGCCGCATACTTAGGCAATGTAAAGCTGAATTCGGAGCCTTCTCCAATTTTTGATTTTACATTAATCTGTCCCCTATTTAGTTCAACAAATTCTTTACAAAGTATTAATCCTAAGCCGGAGCCCTGCTCTTTCTGCGTTCCAGGCGTAGAAACATTCTTATCGATCTGAAATAGCTTAGTAATTTTCTCTTTATCCATTCCAACACCGGAATCGATAATATTTACCCGCACGAATTTTTTTTCATTATTGACTGAGATTACTACTCTGCCCCCTTCATCTGTAAATTTAATTGAGTTAGATACCAGGTTCCGCAGAATAGTTTGGACCATATTTAAATCCGCATAAACAAGATCAGCGTCATCAAGTTTATAGTCCAAGGAAATTCTCTTGCTTTGCGCATTATTTTTGTAAAGCTCAATTGTCTCATCAATTATCTTCTTTAAATCGACTTTTTCAGGCTCAAAATTAATCCTCCCCGTTTTTATTCTTGCCCACTGCAGTAGGTTTTCAAGCAGTCCGAAAGTTAGCTTAGCCGACTTAAAAATATTCTCCGATATTGTTTGTATTTCATCTTTGTTTAAAACATTCAAATCATCCACAAGATATTTTGAAAAGCCTAATAGAGCAATAAACGGGCTGCGGAGATCATGAGCAATTATTGAAAAGAACTTATCCTTATTAGCTATCTCCCCGTTCAACTCTTTAATGGTCTTGTTCAAATCCATAGTACGTTCGGCAACTTTATGTTCCAGCAGCTTATTTCTTTTTACTATTGAACGTGTTCTAATTTGATAGAATAAGACTATTAGAATAACTACAGTTACCGCCAGTAATATTTGGAACCATTGTGTTTGATAAAATGTCGGCACTATAACTATTTGAAGAGATGCCTCCTTCTCATTCTTAATCCCGTTATTATTGGTTGCCCTTACAACAAATGAATATTTACCCGGCGGCAAATTTGTGTAGGTAGCCGAATTCCTTGTCCCGACGTTATTCCAATCCATATCAAATCCTTCAAGCTTATAACGGAAGGTATTTTTCTTAACATCGAAATAATCGAGCAGCGCATAGTCGATTGTAATTACATCTTTGCTGCTTGGTATATATACTTTTTCAGTCTGCGTAATTGCTCTATGTAATATTCCATCCTTAGTTACCGGAACGGATTTATTATAGATCTTTAAGTCGGTAAAAACAACCGGAGCAGTAAGGTATTCATCTTTGATGCTGTCAGGGTTAAAGTACATAATTCCGTTCTGCCCGAAATATAAATTTCCATTTTGCACACTTACAGCAATGTTCTGAATAAATTCCAATCCGGCGAGCCCGTTTCTATTTCCATAATTTGTAAATGCACCTGATTTCCTGTCATACCTCGAAAGCCCTTTATCGGTTGCTATCCATAATCTACCTTCTTTATCTTCGATAATAGCATCAATTAAATTACCCGGCAAGCCATCCTTTGTTGTGTATGTAATAATTTTCCCGATGTTCCGGTTGTAACTGTTTAAACCGAAAGATGTCCCAAGCCAAATAATTCCATCACTCGATTCCTAAATAGAAAAGACATTGTTATTGCTTATATAATTTTTTCCTGAAGAATCGGAATTAAAATTTGTGAACGTATTTGTATTTGGATTATATTCGCTTGCACCGCCTCCGCTTGTACCAATCCAAATTGCGCCTTCACGGTCGGCATAAACCGTCCATATATAATCGCTTCTTAATCCGTTGGGATTATTTTGATCTGCGAAGTACCTGTAGAATCTACCGGAATGTTTATCCAAGCGGTTTAGTCCCCACCAGGTACCAAACCACATGTTGCCGGAACGGTCTTCACATATTGAAGTGACACCGCTGTTGCTTATTGAATAAGGATTATTAACATTGTAGGTATACACTTTTATTTTTCCCGTAGCAGGATTAAGAACATTTAATCCGTCAGCGTTTGTACCAATCCATACAATTCCGGAATTATCAACGAAGATC
>JAJYIL010000165.1 GCA_021790055.1 Bacteroidota bacterium | reverse complement strand
CAATTTTATCCTGCTGATTCAGCAAAACTTTCGAAAGCAATCGAATATTTCTTGGGTGATGCCGAAACTATTAAGACGGATAAGCCCATTGCCCTAATCGCTCCTCATGCGGGGTATATATATGCCGGGCAAATAATCGCCGACGCATACGACCAGGCAAAGAATTTCAATTACGACCTGGTTGTAATTCTTGGAACCAACCACACTTCAGCAGGCTTCAATAAGATAGGCATCTACCCCGGCAGCGGCTTTCAAACTCCTCTTGGAGCTTCGGAGATCGATACGGCGCTTGCTCAAGAATTAATTGAAACGAACAAGGATTGTGTTTACAATGAAGAGGTTCATTCAAAAGAGCATTCAGTTGAAGTGCAGCTGCCTTTCATTCAACACTTATTTCCCAAAGCGAAAATTCTTCCACTGGTTATCGGGATGCCGGATTACGAGATGTGCACCCGGTTTGGAAAATCTTTAGCGCAAATAATAAAAGTTAGAAATGCATTGATTGTAGCAAGCTCCGATTTATCGCACTATCCCGGATATAGTGATGCCGTAACAATAGATAAGAGCACTCTTAACGCTGCCGCTTCGCTTGATCCGCAAAAGCTAGAATCGGAAATACAGAACCAGATGGAAAATGGAATTGAAAATTTAGCAACATGTGCGTGCGGCGAAGGTCCAATTTTAGCGGCTATAGTTGCCGCAAAAGAATTAGGCGCGCAACAAGGCGCGGTGCTAAGCTATGCTAATTCCGGCAACAGCTTAATCGGTAATAAGCAGAAGGTTGTCGGATACGGCGCCGTTATCTTTTCAAAAAATATATTAAAGAAAGGGGAAAATAAACCTGAAGCAAAAAGTGAAGATATAAAATTTGAGCTGAACGATTCAAATAAAAAGACATCGCTTTCCTTTGCAAGAAAGACAATCCGGCAGTACCTTGAAAGCGAGACTGTTCCGCTTGCCCGCGGCTTCGGATCAATGCTTGAAAGAAATCTCGGTGCATTTGTTACCATAAGAATTAACGGCGAGCTTCGCGGATGTATCGGCTACATGAGGGAAGACATGCCTTTGTGCGAAGTTGTCGGCACGATGGCAATTCAATCTGCATTCAACGACCAAAGGTTCTACCCGTTGACATGGGATGAATTTCAAAAAGTAGAAATAGAAATCTCAGTGCTTACTCCTGCAAAGCCAATTGAAAATTATACTGAAATTGTTTTGGGAAAAGACGGAGTAGTAATTAAGAAGAGCGGACGGCAGGCGGTCTTTCTTCCTCAGGTTGCAACCGAGATGAACTGGGATAGAGAAGAGCTTCTTGATAACCTTTGCAGAAAAGCCGGACTGCTGCCCGGAGATTGGAAGGACGCACAGCTTTTTACCTTCCAGGCTGAAGTGTTTGAAGAGTCACAGTTCAAATGATTCGGAGCTGATGTGGCTCTATATCTGTATGCAATAGGGTTCATATCAATATTCGGACAGGTTATAATCCTGCGCGAGCTAAATGCTGCTTTCTTCGGAATAGAATTAATTTATATTCTTGCGCTCGGTATCTGGCTGCTTGGAATCGTTGCCGGAGTTTTAATCGATAGACGCAATATATTCATTTCCGTTAATGCGCTAAATATTTTCTTTCTTCTATGGGGAATAATTTTTATATGCGACATATATTTCATCCGCTCGATAAGAGTTATTTTTGGCGAGTCCCCGGGAACCTACCTTCAGTTTGTTAACCAATTCGCGGGAATTGTTATCGCAGTTTTGCCGGTTAGCATACTGCCGGGGTTAATGTTTCGTCATGCGGCAAGAAAATTTATTTTCGAAGGTAGAACGCTGGCAAAGTCTTATGCCATTGAAAGTATAGGTGGTGTTATCGGCGGATTGACTTCAACTCTCTTCTTAAAATTTGAAATACAGAATTTCGATGCCGCACTTTTTTGCTGCTTGATTTCATTCGCTGTAGCTTTTTATTCATATAAAAGAAATAATACTATCGTAAATGTAGCAGCAATTTTATTACTGGCTGCTCTTTTCCCGCTCTTCATCTTTTCATCTTCAATAGATTTTAAGATGACCCGGATTAACCACTCGAATTTAGTTGAAACTAAAGACACGCCTTATGGAAGAGTATCGATTTCTTCCCTTGGCGGGCAGACTTCTGTTTTTGAAAATAATGCGCTCTTGTTCGAAACTCAAAGTACAGAGCCCGAAGAATTTGTTCAGCTATCATTGCTGCAGCATACTGCACCTCAAAGCGTACTGGTTCTTGGCGGAGGAATTGACGGAACTGTCTTTGAGCTTTCCAAATTTAATTTGAAGCGAATTGATTATGTTGAGCTTAATCAATAGTTTATCGACGTTTCAAAAAAATATTCCGGTAAGGAAAAAAACCTGGCTTTCAGGCAGGATAATTTCAATTTAATTATTGAAGATCCGCGTGTGTTTCTTAAAAGCTGCCGAAGCTACGATGTTATTTTAATTGGAGCTTCTGAGCCGAACTCAGGACAGCTAAACAGGTTCTTTACAAAGGAATTTTTCGAGCAATGCGCCGCTAAATTGAATACTGAAGGCATTGCCGCTGTAAGGCTGCGCTCTGCGGAAAATTTGTGGACGTCTCAGCTCGCTGCCAGGAACGCAAGCGTATATAAATCTATAAAGAATATTTTCCGGGATGTTGTTGTATTACCGGGCTCCACAGATATATTTGTCGCTTCCAAAAAAAGACTGGAGACAGATCCTAAAATGCTTTCGGTAAGATTTACTGAGAGGCAAATCAATGCAAGGCTTGTGTCTTCACAATTTATAAATTACATTTTTACCAACGACAGGTTCTTCCGTATAAATCGATTGCTTTCAACTGCCAATGTGGAAATGAATACTGACCCGTAGCGGCGTACTTTACCAGAACATCGGGATATTGCTGATGGCTTTTATGCTTGGGTTATCTGTAGGTACAATTTTAGCCGATAAAATATTCAGGTTGAAATTAAGAAACCAAATGATTTTAAAAGCCCCGGTCTTTATTCTTCTAATAATATTGGCATTATTAAATTTCTTCCTAAAGCAGATATTAAATTTCAACATCTTTTCAGGCTTGGCAGGAATTTCTATTCTCTTATTGATTGCCGGTGTATTGATTGCAGGAATCTTTTCACATGCAAGCTTGTTCAAATTGGATAATCAATTAAAAGCCGTCGCTCCAATATATTCTGCAGATGTACTAGGTGGTAGCCTCGGCGCTCTACCCTCAACATTTTTGCTTATACCGTTCTTGGGAATAATTCAAACCGGAATTTTTCTTTGTATGCTTTCCTTCTTATCTGTAATCTTATTATAGAAATGCTGTGCTGTGGAGTAAAAGTTTATTTGCTTGATTTCAAGTAATTGTATGTGAGGATAAAAAACTTTTAAAGGAATATTATGAAAAGAGTACTTTTTGCAATTCAAATAATTTTTCTATGTCTTTCCGTCCCGGCGTTTTCACAGGTTCCAAAACCGGAACATGTTGTGGTCTTAATTCTTGAAAACCACGCTTTCGACCAGATCATCGGTTCAAAGGCGGCGCCTTATATTAACTCATTGTTGAAAGACAAGCACTGCGCTTTGTTTACAAATTATTATGCTATAATGCACCCAAGCCAGCCGAATTATCTGGCAATCTTTGCCGGCTCCAACTTCGGAATTGATAATGATGACTTGCCGAAAGATCTGCCTTTCACTTATCCCAATGTTGGTGCGGAGCTTCTTGCTCATCATCTTACATTTGCAGGCTACTCTGAAAACTTACCTTATACAGGATTTAACGGAATAATTTACGGCAATTACGCACGCAGGCATAATCCCTGGGTAAACTGGCAAGGAGCAAAAAGGAACGGGATACCGGCAAAGCTGAATCTTCCGTTCTCAAGCTTTCCAAAGGATTTTAAAAACCTGCCTACGGTTTCATTCGTGATTCCAAATGTTAAGAATGATATGCATGACGGAAAAGACCCGGGCAGAATTGAGCAGTCCGACAAGTGGATAAAGAAAAATCTTAAAAGATTTATTGATTGGACAAAGGCTAACAACAGTCTTTTCATCGTGACGTTTGACGAAGATAATGACCTTGAAGGCAATCATATCCCGACAATCTTTTTCGGGCAAATGGTTAAGGGTGGAAGTTATAACGAAAAGATAAATCATTACAGCCTTCTAAGAACAATTGAAGAGATGTATCATCTTCCCTTTAGCGGCGAAAGCAGGAGCGCGAAAACTATCGAGGAGTGTTGGACTACAATGAAATAGAATACAAATTAATAGCTAATGTTTTATCCGGTTCCGGCTTTATAGATACACAATCATTATTGCATACAGTCATGCTTTAAAAAATCAGCCTGGCTACCTGAAACCGAAATTCTGTGTGAACTCCCTTAATTAAAATAAAGGTAATTTTGAAACGTATTGGTCGATTTCGAAAAAAGTTCGTATATTTTGATAGAGTTCGAATTAATAAAAAAAGATGGATAAAAAACAATCTCGGTTTGTAACGAGCTTAAGAGTAAAGATAGCAATCGGTTTAATCACTGTAATTGCAATTGCCTGGATGTTTCCCCAGGGCGAATCGATCGAGTCTGAAGTTTCCGTAGGCTCAATATGGATGCACGACGATTTAATTGCAACGTTCAGCTTCCCGGTATTAAAGGATCCCGACCTATACAAAGCGCAGCTAAGGGCAGCCGCAGCAAGCGTCTATCCCGTATTTTCAAGAATCGATAATGAAGCTATTAAAGCAGACGATTCTCTAAAATCATATAACAACTTTTTACTCGACATTATAGACAGCGTTCTCTCAAACGATTCTCTAAAAGATTTTAATCCGACTTTTCTCAGCACATCATCCTTCAACACCTTTAAGAATTTAAGGATGAAGGAAAGGAATATGCTTTCAACCCGGCATCTTACGCTTAAACAGTTGTTCAATATTGTAAGAGACAATATAAATGCCGTTTACAAATCCGGTATTGTCAATAAAGATTCATCCCAGCTAACGCATGACAGCATTGCAATCCGCATCGGCAATATAGATAAGATTGTCCGGTTGAACAGCCTTCTTAATGTAGCTGGCGCAAAGCAAAAAGCGGATAAAGATATAAACAAGCTTAGCCTTGGCAGCGATTTAAAACAAGCACTGGATGAATACGCAGAGCATTTTATCTTTCCTAATTTAATTTACAATCCTCAATTCACTAGTGAAGAAATAAACCAGGCTAAGAGTAATGTATCGAAGTACAGCGGTATAGTAAATGAAAATGAAAGGATAATCGGAAAGCACGATAGGATAACAAAAGAAGCAAAGCTTAAAATCGAATCTTACAAGCTTGCAAAAGGCGAGCAGGCGGGAGGTGAGTTAAGCTTGCTTCAATTCTTCGGCAAACTGCTGCATGTCGGGTTCTTAATAGCCCTGCTTACAATATATCTCTTCCTTTTCCGGAAGAAGCTCTTTTACGATAACCGGAAGATACTTTTATTCGCGATAACTTTTGTTTCCATCTGCTTTATAACTTACCTGGTAGATCAACTGCAGATAGACGTACCGCTTCAATTCCTCATATTCATCCCTGTCGTATCGATGCTGCTTACGATTATCTTTGATTCGCGCGTCGGATTTTATGCCACAGTAATCTTATCCCTAATTGCCGGGGCACTTCGCGGCAACGATTATTCCTTTGCGGCGATGAATATTTTCGCCGGCGCGCTTTCTGTTTACACCGTGCGCGACATAAAAAACCGCTCGCAAATCTTCCGTTCATTCTTTTATATATTGATTGGGTACATCGTATCTACGCTCGCTTTCGGTTTGGAAAGCTTTGCACCGGCTAATACGATTTTGCTGGAGGCTGCATTTGCCGGAACCAATGCCTTGGTTAGCCCGGTACTTACTTACGGATTATTAATTTTCTTCGAAAGATTATTTAAGATAACAACCGATCTTACTTTACTTGAGCTTTCAAACTTTGACAGACCGCTTCTTAAAGAAATGGCGCGCCGGGCGCCCGGTACGTTTAACCATTCGATGACGATGGGTACGCTTGCAGAGTCTGCTGCAGAAGTAATAAGCGCCAACTCTCTGCTTGCAAGAGTCGGCGCATATTACCATGACATCGGTAAAACAATCACTCCGCAAAATTTTGTTGAGAATCAACTGAATAACCAGAACATCCATGAGAACCTTACACCCGAAGAGAGCGTAAGCCTGATAAAGAAGCACGTAATTGAAGGAATAAACCTTGCGGAAGAAAACGGGCTTCCGCAGGAAATAATAGATTTTATCCCGATGCATCACGGCACCATGGTGATGTCTTACTTTTATGAGAAAGCAAAAAAGCTTTACGGAGATGAGAAGGTTGAAGTTGAAGATTTTAAATATCCGGGACCCAAACCGAATACCAAGGAGACTGCAATTGTAATGCTTGCTGACGGCTGCGAGTCGGCTGTTCGCTCTATCGAAGACCCCGATCCGGCAAAAGTTGAAAAGCTTATAGACAGCATTCTCCAAAATAGAGTTGAAGATGGTCAGCTTGATGATTCACCTATTACATTCAGCGATTTAAATAAGATTAAAGAAGCCTTCGTCAGCATTCTTGTAGGGCAGCACCATAAAAGAATCCGGTACCCGAAACAGGACGAAATGGAACAAGGAACCGGTGAGATTCAAGAAGAACAATGAACGTCTTTCTCAAAGAATATCTTACAGTTCTGAAGCTTGAAAAGAACCTTTCGGACA
>JAJYIL010000164.1 GCA_021790055.1 Bacteroidota bacterium | reverse complement strand
TTAAGACCTTTTCCAACCGCAATATGAATTGCTCTTAAAATCTGCGCTGCAAAGTGTGTAGGGGAAACGAGTCCGATGTTATGGCAGCCTTTTTCCTGAAGCTCAATCATGATTTCTGCGAGGCGGTCAAATGAAACCTCGTTCTTCTTTTCTACTTTCCAATTTTGTGAGATGGCGAAGTTTTGACAGTAAAAGCATCTTAGATTACAGTTGCCGAAAAAAATATTCCCCGCGCCGTTGGTACCGCTAAGTACCGGCTCTTCTCCAAAGTGCGGAGTATAAGAAGAAACGATTGGAAGATATCCGCTCACACAGTAACTAATTTCGCCCTTGGTTCGATCAACGTGACAATTACGAGGACAAATATCGCATGACTTGAGCATCTCCTCTGCAAGTTCAACCCGATTTTTAAGCTCACCGGATTCATATAGTTTTATGTATGATGGTTCGAAATTCATTAGATAAAGTAAATTTTAGTCCCGGTAAATTTACTCAATTAAACGGGATGTATACAAGATAATTGTATCACCACAATTCAAACTTATTTGTGCTTAAGAGAACCATTAGAACTATAGGATTAAATAAGCATGACTGCATGCGATACAATTCATGCAGCCATGCTCACTTGCTTTGAGTATTCGCTTTTCAATCCATTTTTTCTTTAGATAGAATTTCTTCCATCTGATCCATCACGCTGTTCATCCTGTCCATTGTCAGTTTAAACGGTTCGGCTGAAAGCGGATCAAGCCCGGCTTTCTTAATCAGGTCAATCGGATATTCCGAAGAGCCTCCTTTAAGAATATTAAAATATTTATCAACAGCCGGCTGCCCTTCTGTTAAAATTTTCTGCGCGAATGCTGTAGAATAGATAAGCGAAGTTGCATACTGGTAAACATAAAAGTTGTACATGAAATGAGGAATATATTCCCACTCGTAAGCGATGTAAGGATCTGCCGTACATAAACCTTCATCGCTGCCGTAATATTCTTTGACAAGCTTGTAGTACACCTTGCTTAAGGCATCGCCGGTAATCGGCTCGCCTAACTCAGCCATCTTGTGCATCGCCAGTTCAAATTCGGCAAACTGCGTTTGTCGGAAAATTGTTGTACGTAATAATTCAAGGTAGCTCCCTAACATGTACAATTTTCCTTTATCACTCTTAGAATGCTTCACCATGTAATCATTCAAAAAACTTTCGTTTAAAGTTGAAGCAATCTCCGCAACAAAAATCGGGTACTGTGAATTAACAAAAGTTTGGTTGGTATTCGAAAGATAACTGTGCATTGTATGTCCCAGTTCATGAGCCAAAGTTGATACCGACTCATAATCGCCATTCCAGTTGGTTAATATATAAGGATGTACATCATAAGCGCCGCCGGTTGAATAAGCACCACTCTTTTTTCCAGCAGTCGGCATGTAGTCGACCCATCGGTTATTAAAAGCTTTCTGAATTGTTTCCAGATAATTTTCTCCAAGCGGTTTTAATGCTGCAAGAATAATCTTCTGACCTTCGGAAAGTTCAAACTTCATATCAACTTTTTTTACTATCGGCGTGTAAAGATCGTAGTAATGAAGAGTATCCACACCGAGCATCTTCTTCTTCAAATCTAAAAACCTATGCAGCGCAGGCAGGCTGTTATGAACCTGCTTAATCAAATTTTCATACACTTCGGCGGGAATATTATTTGCATTCAAAGCAGCTTCAAGCGATGAACCGTAATTCCTGTCCTTTGCATAAGTCCAATCCGATTTCATCTTACCGCCGAGATTGGCTCCGATGGTATTCTGAAACATTCCGTACTTCTCAAAAAATGCTTTGAACACTTTTTCCCTGTCGGAACGGTTTGCAGCAGAACGATATTTAGTGTATGCTGATGAAGTTAATTCAACTTCCTTTCCGTCGGATAGCTTTACTTTAGCATAAGGAAATTCTGCATCATTAAAAATGCTGTAAACATTTTCCGGAGCGCCTGTAACGGAGCTGAAGCTGGCTAATATCTTCTCTTCAGCTTCCGGCAACGTATGGCTTCTTAACCTCTGGATATCTTCAATAAACATTTTGTATTGAGCCAATCCTTTATCTTCATCAAAGAAGGATTTTATCCTTGAAGGATCCATTTTCAGAATTTCAGGATTTAAGAATGCTGTCTTTTCGGAAATTTCAGTTCCGACGTGAGAAGTTTGCTGGGTTAAGGATTGGTAGTTAGAATTGCGCAAATCCTGGTTACTAAGATTACCGGCATATTCGGAGAAACGATAAAATTGTTTTACCATGTCGAAATACAAATTCAGTGCAGTGGTTAATGTCTCAGCATTTTCTGATAAGCGCCCTTTGTATTTTTCTACCTCATCAAGCTTCTTAAGTATTCCGGCTTTATCATTATTCCAGGATGCTTCGTCGGGATAAAGATCAGATAAATTCCACTTTTCTTTTTCAGGTACATCTTTCCGCTCAAGACTTTGAGCAAAATTTTGAAGGGCAAAGGATAGTAGAAATATTACAACCGAAAAAAGAATTTTAAATTTAGCCATTGCTTCACCTTTTAATAAAATTGAAAATAATTTATATGAAATTTAAGTTATAATTTCAGATTCCACAATCATTTTTCAAAAATTATAATTAAGAACGGCTAGACTACTTTAACACAGTAGTGATTAATCAGATTTGATTTTAAAAATCATTTTATTATTTAACCCTATCGATTTGATGATATAGGATTCTATGTGTTATTGTTTGTAAGGAGTAATTATGAAAAAAATATTTGTTATAGTAGTTCTGATTTTAGCCCTTGCACTTACTTCATGCAATAAAGAAAATCCGGTATCGCCTGCTGCCAATCAAAGCCTCTCTAAGATTTCTCTTAGTCTCCCAATGACTAATGCACCTAAAAATATAGCCCTGATCACCGGCATACTTTCACGTTCAGGCTATGACACTTTAAAGAGTAATTTCATTATTACAAATGATTCTGCAAGCTGCCAATTTAATAATGTACCGGTCGGGACGTGGCATCTTCAAGTTAATGCTTACGATTCTTCAAACGCTCTGCAATACTCCGGTTCTGCGGATATTAATGTTCTTCCTGGTGAAATAACTACCGTAAGTTTAACGTTAAATCCGGTAACAGGCAGTATTTATATTGTTGTTACCTGGGAAAGTAATCCGGTTAATCTAATTCGGAATTCGAGCTTTGAATTTAACGGAACCCCTTCTTTAGAAGGCTGGGCAATCTTTGATACTACTTGGGTAAAGCTTGTAAACGAAGCGCCTCAAGTACAAGGAAGCTGGTCTTTATGGCTCGCTCCATCTGTTGGTCCGTCAATCGGAGGATTGGCTAAAACATTTATAACTGGACAATCCGGCAGCAATATTTATACTCTTTCTTTTTGGGAAAGAAATGTTGCAGTTACGGCATGGGGCGTTATTACATTGAATCAAATTAGAAACGGACAAACTATCCACTACTCGTCAATCCGCGCAGATACAAGTTTATGGACTAACTTTTCAATAACTGATACTTTAAATATGCTGCCGGCAGATACAATTGAAGTATCATTAGGAAATGCGAGCATCTTTTATGTACCCGGCAAAACATCAAACATAGATTCCGTCTCTAACGGTGTCCTATTCGATGGAATATCTTTAATAAAGAATAATTAAATGCCGGTATAACCACTTCAAAGACTGATGAGAGAAAGATTAAAACTCAACCTCAATTTTTTCTCATACGACTTCAGCTATGTCGTAATCTCCGTCTCGTAAAATCCGCCGGATTTTTTATTTGTCCGGCTGCCGGATAATTTTTCTCCGCCAACATAAATTGCTTTTGACGGAAGCGGAAAATTTTCTTTTAGTTCGTTTGGTTTCCCGGCAAAGGAATTTAATACTATCATCAACTTCTTATAGCATTTATTAAATTGAGATAATATAATACTGAATTTTTTGGGATGATGTTGTAAATTCACATTCAAATTTTTGAAGAGAAATACAGATGAGCAAATCATACGACCCGAAGATGCACTCGGCAGAGCATATCTTAAACCAGACTATGGTTAGAATGTTTAACCGCGGCAGATCTTTCAGCGCGCATATTGAAAAGAAAAAATCCAAATGCGACTATCACTTCGACCGCAATTTGACGCTACAGGAATTAGATACAATCGAAAGTAAAGTAAATGAAATAATCGCTGCCGATATGAAAGTGACTGAAGAATTCATACAGCGTGAAAAAGCTCAAAAAGATTTTAATCTTGAAAGACTGCCCGAAGAAGCCGGAGACAATATTAGAATTATTAAAATCGGTAATTATGATGCCTGCCCATGCATCGGAAAGCACGTAGATTCAACAAAAGAAATTGGAAGCTTTAAGATTATTTCGTCAGACTATGAAGATGGAATTTTAAGGATACGATTCAAACTTGAGTAGGCTTATACTAATTTGCGATACACAGCTATCGTAATCTTAATCGTAATTTTGCTTTCGTAATCAGGTTATAAATCCGATTAAGATAATGATTAAGGCATGAGTGGTAATCATAATGTGAAATAACAATCGCAGTAATCAATTTATTCTATGCATAGCTCTGATTAGGATGAGAAAAGGAAAGCTGGATAGTAGTCCCTTTATCTCTTTCACTCATAATATCGAATTCACCGCCGAGAAACTTGGTAAGCTTGTAAGCAACAGTTAAGCCTAGTCCAGCGCCTTCATATTTGCGAACGTATGCTTCTTCATCCTGAACAAACGGCTCAAGCATACTTTTAATTTCAGTCATGTCTATTCCCTTGCCAGTGTCCGAAACTTGAATAATAGCATTGCTGCCTTTTACTTTAGAGGAAATTTTTACCTCCCCGTAATCTGTATATTTAATCGCATTATCCACTAAGGACGAGATTATCTTCTCGAACTTCACCCAGTCAGTTCTTATAATAATTTCATCCGGATCCGATTCGAAACAAAATTTTATCTTCTTACTTGAAGCGTCCTCTTGCTTCTTATGGAAAACCGACTTTAATACCTGGTTGCAGTTCATCTCTACCAGTTCGAGCTCAACTTCGCCGGATTCTATCTGAGAAACATAAACAATATTGCTGAATAATTTGAGAACGCGGTTAAGAACATCTTTGAATGAAAAGACTAAATCGAGAATTGTGTTGTAATCCTTATCAGCTATGCAGTCTTCAATGATTTCCGAATAGCCGGTTATAGCGTTCAGTGGCGTTCTTATCTCGTGTGACATATTTTCGAGAAGCGCTGTCTTTAGCTTATGAAGGCTCATCTCCTTTTCATATGCTTTCTTTAGCCTATCTTCATACAGCACCTGGTCGGTAACGTCATGCATGCTGACAATAAAGATTTTCTCTCCCTCAATCTTATCATCGACTGCGGTAATTTTCACCCTGTATTCGCGTCGGCTGCCCGAGTAATTAAATTCGCCTATGTCATCGCTTCTACCTTCCTCGCTAACAACCTCGCCATTTCGACCCAGGCGGCTTATCGATATCTTCAAGAACTCAAAGAATTTCTTTTCAAGTATAGTCTCGATATTCTTCTTATAGGACTTGTTTTTATCAATTGAAAAAATCCTACAGAAATTTTCATTGGCGTTCTCAAATAATAGTTCGCCGCTTTTCCCTTTAATTATGAAAAGTAGATCCGAAATATTGTCGATGATCGACTTAAGCCTACGCTCAGATCTTTTTATAAACTGGTTCTTAAGTATGTAATTGGTTATATCATTTGCCGTCAGGATGAATTTCAAACTATCTTCACCTGTTCTGAAAACGGGATTCAGCTTAAGCTCAAGATAATGGATACTCTCATCAGCGTCAGTAAATGAGATGGTCTTCATCCATATCCTGCAGTTTTCTATGCCTTCATCAAGCTGGCGCTTTTCTTCCTGTGTTAGATAAAATGAGAGCGCATCAGATAAGTTTACGTTGTATATAGATTCAATTCCCTTCTTCAAGATCTTTTCGAAAGAATTCGTAGCATAAGTTACCTTGCCTTCCGAATCGGTTGTTAAGATGGGAACGTGCCCGTATTCAAGCGCATTATGCAAGTTGTTAATCTTTTCTTCAAGCTCAGCCTTTTCTTCAAGCGACTTAAAGATGAGAACAAAATATTCCTTCCCTTCAATTAGTATTCTTTCAGCTTCAACGTTGTAATTATAATTTTTCAGTTCATGTTCCGTCGAGAAGTACAGATCGAAATGAAAGTTGTTATAGCTGCTCCCGGTGAGCGCTATGAGTAAATAGCCCAGGTCCGGTTCCGAATTCAGATCAAAGAAGGTCTGAGTCACAGGCATAGCAAAATTATTTCTAAATGTACTGTTCGAAAAAATTATTTTGCATGTCGAGTCCACAATCATCAGCGGATTGCTTTCAGGAATATTGTAGAAAGAAGTAAGCTCCGATAATGATAAAAAATTCTTCCGTTCAGTAAAGCTGCTTAAGCCTGTATCGTTATGCATTTATTACTTTAATGCTTTTAATAGTTATTATTTCGTCAAAATCGGACTCTCTAACTTGAAGGCTTTCCCTCCTTGCATTTATAAGCTTATCCAGGAAAATAAATACCTGGTTGTTTAGCTGCATAAACTCATTTCTTATCCCGTTTTTAATCCCGCTCAGCAGATCTTCCAATACATATGGATCATTCTTAGTCACTTCCCTGAAAATTCTAAGATCGACTACCCGCCTGAAAAAAACATTTAATGAAGAAAAATTTATTAGAGACGGTTCTTTATCATAATTTATTTCTTCTATTACGGAAGAT
>JAJYIL010000163.1 GCA_021790055.1 Bacteroidota bacterium | reverse complement strand
CAAGCTTCAAATCGGCTTCATCGCCCGGATTGAACAAGCCCCGGAAAATATTTGTAAAGTTGTTACGTATCTTTTCAAACGTCTCCATGAACTGCGTTTGTGCGGTCGTATTAATTTCCTCAATAGTCTTGATGACATCCTTTTCGGATTCAAGCAAATCGTTACGCTGTTTTGTTAAGAATTCAAATCGCTGCTTTTCTTCTTCAAATTCCGAATAAGCCAGAAGGTTTATCGGTCCGAGATTTTTTATCTGCTGCTTAAGTGAATGAACTTCCTCAGTTCGCCCGGTAAAATCGAATGCATCAAGATCTTCAAAAGATTTAAGCTCAACCGTAATAGAATAATTCTCGCGTATATTATCCTGCAGGTTCGCCGTCTTCATATTGATCTCACTCAGCTTCATATCGCTGCCGTGAATCTCATCCGAAATAGCTTCGCGTTCCTTGCGCAGCAAGTTTTGCCGTTCTTCCTTTTCCGAGTTCTGCTTCCTAACCTCACGGTAACGCAGGTCTATTTCTTTTTCTTCTTCAAGCAGCTTCTCTTTGCCTTGTGTAAGCTCATCAAGCTGAAGCCTGTTTTCATCAATTACATTTTCAAGAGAGCCAAGCTCTTCATTAGATGATGATATGTCAAACTCGCGCTTAGAAATAGATTTCTTAATCGACTCGATTGAATCCTGCGCGCGCTTAACTGCATTTTCCGTATTCTTCTTTTCTCCGAGCAAGCGTTCAAGCTCAAGATTAATCTTATTCTGATCTGAAACTGCCTGGTTGAACTCGCTCTCAAATTTCTTAAACTCATCTTCCAGGGATTTCTGCTCTTCTTCGGCTTTCGCTCTCTCTTCCTTTTGATTTTCAATAACCGAAGCTAAGCTTTGTCTTTCATTATCGAGCTGGTTGGAATCCGAAGCAAGATCTTTTATTTCGTTCCTGGTTTTTTCAATTTCGTCCTTCGCCTTGCTCTTTTCATATTCGAACTGTGCAATCTGCTTATCGACGTTTGCAAGGTCGTTCACAAGCAGCTTGCCGCGCTCCGAAAGAACCTTTAAATCAATTTCATTTATCTTGCTTTCAAGCCCTTCTATTTCTTTCCTTATTTCTTCAAGCTCTTTTTCCTTCTTAGGAAATTCATCCTTAAGCTTTTCTAAAAATTGCTTTCTACCGAAAAGAGAATCATCCGGTCGCGGTGTAGAGCCGGCTTCAACGCTGCCGGAGCGATCCACAAAGTCGCCGGTCAGGGTCGCATAATTAAATTCTCCGTACTTATGCGATAGTTCGAAAGCTGTTTCAAGCGAGTTGACTACAACCGTTTTATCCAGCAGCTTCTTGAAGAACGGCTTCCACCGGTCTTCAGTCTGAACAAAATCAAAAGCCCAACCGATGAATCCGCTTTCTTTACTTATTTTATTCGACTTCAAGTTTACCGACCAAGCCTGGATTTTTTCAAGGAAGGATTTCTTGCGATGGTCGTCAAATCCAAAGACATAAAACGACGCTTTACCGGCCTGGCTACTCTTCAGGTGTTCAATTCCGTTCTTAAGGTCGTCAATCGATTCAATCAAGATGTCGTTTAAATTATTTTTAAGCGAAGCTTCAACAGCAAAGCGGTATTCATCTGAAGAATTGCCTATATGCGCAAGAAGAATCTTGTTGCCGCTTGCCCATTCGCCGTTTTCCAGCAAAGCCTTTGCGCCTTTTGAAACGCCTTCCAGGTTGTCGATCAAGCTTTGAATCAAGCTGATCTTATCTTTCAGCCCGTTAATTATGCTCTTAAACTCAAGCTCTTTTTCCTTAAGGGAATTTATATCCTTCTCAAGATTTTCCTTTTCCTTTTGCTTCTGTAGATAAATGGACTCGGCTTCCGCAATTCTCTTTTCAATGTCCCACTTCTCTTCCTCAAGCTCCGAAAGAAAGCCGACTGTCTTGGCAATGTTATTCGTAAACGATTGGATGCGCTGGTTTAATTTACTGATTGAAAGGTTCTTCGCTTCCAAGGATTTTTCTGTGTTCGAAAGCTCATTTTCCTTATTCGTTATCTCCTTGAACTTTTCCAGGAGAATATCTGCCTGAGCTTTAAGCAGATTTCTTTTTTCTTCAAGCTGAATCTTAAAATGCTCGACCTTTTCGGAAGTGTTCTTCTTATCTTCCTGCTTAGTTTCAATCTTATCGGAAAGATCTTTGACGCTCTCGGCGCCGTCGGTAATCATTTCATCAGCTTCTTTAAGCTGATAATTCAGTTCATCAAGCTCCTGCTTGTATCTTTCGATGTTTCTTTCAAGCGAAGACTTACGCTCTTCTGCAACCGAAATATGCTTTTGCGAGTTATAAATTTTTTCGGTCTGCGACGTAACTTCGGCGCGCTTACTCTTCAATTCCGATTCAATTTCGGTAAGAGTCAGCTTTATCTCTTTAATTTCATCATCTAACTTCGCAAGGTCTGATTCTATCTCAATCTTCTTTGCAAAGCTTGTTTCTTTATTTTCTTTTAACTCCGACTTCCGGATATTAAACAGCGCAAACTCTCTTTCTGCCAGGTCGAGTTCAAGTTCGCGCAAGGTTGAAGAGATCTTATTATACTTGTCTGCGCGCTTTGCCTGCCGCTCAAGTGAATTTACTTTCTTCTCCACCTCGGCAACAATATCATTAACGCGTACTAAATCGGCTTTTACTTCGTCCAGCTTTCTAAGCGCAAGACGTCTTCTGAGCTTGTATTTATTCACTCCGGCAGCTTCTTCAAAAAGAACGCGACGCTCCTCGGTTTTGCTGCTTAAAATATTCTCAACCATCTTTAGTTCAATTACCGAATAAGCATTGGCACCCATACCGGTATCCATAAAAAGATTTGTAATATCCTTTAACCGGCAGACGTTTTTGTTAAGTAGATACTCGCTCTCCCCGGATCTAAATATTCTTCTCGTAATAGTTACTTCGGAGTATTCGGTAGGAAGGATTCCTTTGTTGTTCTGAACTGTCAGCGATACTTCAGCCATCCCCATCGGCTTTTTATTTGTGGTTCCGTTAAAGATAACGTTTTCCATCTTATCGCTTCTCAATGCGCTGCTGCGCTGCTCTCCAAGACACCACCGGATTGCATCAACAATATTCGTCTTACCGCAGCCGTTCGGCCCGACAATGGACGTAACACCCTGGTTAAAGTTAACCTGGGTCTTTAAGGCAAATGATTTGAAGCCAAATATTTCAAGCCTTGATAAATACAATTAGCACTTTACCTTAAAATATTATATTGTTTAAAAGTAAGCTGAAGATAATCCACCACAGAATTTTTCATTTGGTAGTAAATAAGAAAACCGCCGAGAAAAACCAGTATGATGATTATGCTGTAGAAGTAAACGCTTCCGGCATTCACATCAAATATGACATAAATTCCCTTCATCAGCCTGTAAAATACCCAAACCATAAAAAGGATCAATAGCAGGTAAACATAGATGTTTATGATATCCGCGCTAAGCATACGATACAAAACTATGCCGAGAGGAATTAAAAGTACAAACGGAAGAAATGACCAGATGACTGCAAAGTAAGCGCCGGAATAAAAGACACGGTTGCGGACAAAGAAGGATGCAATCTTTACAACGACAGTAAGCGTGAATACAAGAACAAGGGATGCGATCGTTAGCCAAAGCAGTGCCGCTGCAGGATGCCACGAAAGGTAACTGAACGTCTTAATCAGTCCTTTGCTTCCGAATGATAAAAGCAGCTTTTCCCAAATAACACTTTCACGGAAGTAAAACAACAAGTTACTTAAGGTAAGAGAAGAAACAGCGGCTACAATTAGTGCGAGCGCAGTAGTTTGATAACCGGACATAATTCTCTGGTCGCGTACATCGGCAAAGAAGTTATACGGTCTTAACAGCGCGCGGGATGAGTCTTCCCTGAACTTTCTTCCGGAGTTAACGAGCACGCCCATAATTATAGCGAGCAGAAGCCCGGCAACAATAAAAATCATCGGCGCATCGTCTTTGGTTGTACCGATTGGAATTGTCACTTTCTCTGCATTATGAAGCTTGGAATAAACTACCTTGTAACCGAGCCTGTCGGTGCTTCTGTCTGCATTACAAATTCCGATTCTATACAAATTATTTCTATTGTACCCGGCAATGAGCGATGCATAATCACCGCGGTAATCAAACATCGTGTTGATAAAATAGCCGGCAAGAGGATTGTTTCCGGCATAGTATATCAAGTCTTCAAAATATTTTGCCTGCGCTTCGAACGAATGCTCATTAACATAACCGTTTGTGTTGCCCATGTTAACTATGTATGTGGCACTGCTGATAAAGACTCTTCCCTTGCCGAGCTTGCTTTGAAGATTTTTCAGCGGCTCATCCACAGAGGCGGGAGTAGTGTTTAGAAACTCTACTCCGTACATATCGATATTGTCCACCGGTGAAATATTTAATCCGCTGAATGAAGCATAGGTTAGCAAGCCGGTATTGTTTTTTACGATCGATCCTAATGTTTTTAGCAAAGCGGTTTGTGCATCCGAATTAGGAAGATATGACCCGCCAAGACCGACAGCCGCAACTGCAGAATACTTCTGGTATGCGTAAAGAAAATTAGAAAGATAATTCTTGCACCTGCTTATAAAATTCTGGTCATCGGCTAATTGCCCTGGTACAAATCCAAGTGGCATTTCTATGAATGCAATAAGTCCGTACTTCTCGCAAAGGCTAAGATCATAAGGATGCGGAACCGATTTGGCAAATCTTACAGCGTTGAAGCCAAGGTTCTTTATCATTCTAATATCTTTATCCATTTGGCTGTAAGTCGCAAGGCTTCCGTATTCTCCAAAAGAAGGAATATAAGTTACTCCGTTTAATTGAAACTGCTCACCATTCAAGGTAAGTGAATTTGTCCCTGCTCTTAGCGAATAAATTGCGAGCATCCGCTTTGACCGATCAATTAAATTATTACCGCTCCATAATTCAAAATAAACTTTATAAGATTGCGGAGACGAAGGCGACCAGAGCATTGGCGAGTGTATATCTATCGACTGGGAAATATTCTTTTCTTTATTAGGTGAAATCTGGAAAGAATTATCCGGCGCTGAAACTTCCTTTCCATCCGGTGAGACGAACTTTACCTTCAGTGTAAACTCACTTTTATTGGAAGAAGTATCATTATAAAAAGAGTTATCGCTTATTTTGGTATAAAGGCTTATCCTTGCATTGTCGGATTTATAATTATAGTCTGATGATAAATTTATATCGGTTATTGCATCGTTCGGCATCATTTGAATGTAGACGTCTCGGATTATTCCACCAAAATCCTGCGGGTATAAAAATCTTTGTTTAAGTGGAATCGTACTTTCAGAATCGAGCTTATAAAAAAGCCTAACCGAGAGTACATTTTGCCTTTCCGTACCGAGAATATCTCTAGGCAGATTGAAGGAGAATGGGAAATCGCCCCCTGAATGCCTGTAAATTATTACACCGTTAACCGAAATATCGGCTGTGTAGTTAAGTCCTAAAAAAACGAGCTTCATAGTGTGATTATTAAGCTCGTCCTTTGTAAGTCTAAAATATTTTTCAAAGACCAGGTCGCCGTTTCCCTGGAAGATTGAAGGAACGGAAACTATTACTTTATTTTTTCCTTTATTGCTGTATGGATAAACATGCCAATTTCCATCTAGCGGAATTATAAACCGAGTAGATCCTATATCAAAAAAGGTAGAATCCGCCGTGTTTATTTGATAATCTGGCAGTTCCTTAAAGATTATTTGGGCTTTTACTGGCTGGATTATGAAAGCATATATTAATAGAATAGTAAAGGGAAAAAACCTGGGAAAGCCCATCCGTATAAAATGTCCTAATTGTAATAATTTAACCGCCAAATATAGTAAAGAATGGAGGGGAAAGCAATGATATAAAACGGCGGGAGAGCCTTACTTTCTGCACTCCCGCCGTAGTTAACATGTTAAAATAAAAGAAATTAAGCAGCTTTGATGATGCTAATAAATGAATCAGCTTTCAAGCAGGCGCCGCCTACCAGTGAGCCGTCAATGTTCTTTTGAGATAAAAGCTCTTTTGCGTTATCCGGCTTTACGCTGCCGCCGTACTGAATTACCAAACTTTCAGCAACACTTTGCGAGTAAAGGCTTGAAATCAAACCTCTTATAAACGCATGAACCTCTTCAGCTTGTTCCGGGGTTGCAGTTTTGCCGGTGCCGATTGCCCAAACCGGCTCGTAAGCAATGATAATTCTGTCCATGTCGTTTGCAGAAATTTCTTTCAGTCCTTCAGTAATCTGTCTTTTAATGACGTTCTTGGTAACGTTGCCTTCCCTTTCCTGCAGGGTTTCACCTACGCAGAAAATTGGCTTAAGTCCGCTTGTTAAAGCCTTCTTAATTTTTTTATTGATTAGCTGGTCGTTCTCACCGAATAGAGTGCGTCTTTCGGAGTGACCGAGAATTACGTACTCGCAGCCAACGCTTTTAAGCATTGAAGCAGAGACCTCGCCGGTGAAGGCGCCGCTGTCTTCGAAATACATATTCTGAGCGCCAAGCTTAACAACGGTATTCTTTACAAGAGATGCTGCCTCGCTTAAAGAAGGAAACGGCGGGCAGATGATAACCTCGCAGTTTAACTTTTCATTTCCTAATCCGCTAATCAGCTTTGTAATTAAGTTTTGAGACTCGGGTAGATTGTTGTTCATTTTCCAGTTGCCGGCAATAACTTTTCTTCGCATTGTTTTCCTCTAATTTTAAGATTGAATAATTCTCATTCCAAATTTAACAATTTGAAAAGTAAAACCATTAATAAATTTTCAGATGAAC
>JAJYIL010000162.1 GCA_021790055.1 Bacteroidota bacterium | reverse complement strand
ATCTGGTAAATGGATAAAGATGAGAGATACTATCATCAATACGGCAGAACAATTTATATAACTTCGGATGGTGTTTGGGGAATTTATCTGCGTAAGGCGGCGGGCTGATAGATGCCAAACCTTGAACTTCAACTAATTTGAAATTGTGTCCCAAAGCTTGTTTAAGTTTTCCTAAATTGTAATAATAAGTTTTAAATTTTATTCCTTCTATGTTTGCCATCGTACCGTTTTTATGAAGTCTTCTAAATGCAGATTTAAATTTTCCCTTTAATACCAGAGCAATCTCCCACAGGCTCACCGGCGGCATGATTACTAAAGTTATTTTGCCTCCGGGCTTTAAAATTCTGTTGAAATGCTTCGTGACTTCATTTAAATTTTCCGCACAATTCAGTCCTCCGAAATTCGAGAAGATATGATTAAAAGTTTGTTCACGGAGCTTGTCCAATTCAGTGAAAGACAATAACTCGAACGATAACTTTTCGCTAAGTCTGTATAAATTTATCTTTGTTTCAAGCTTCTTAAGCATGCCTTCGGACAAATCAATTGCATGTACGCAAAATCCTTTTTGTGCTAGAAAGACTGCATCCAATCCGGTGCCTGCATTAAGTTCAAGAATTCGGTTTCCGTTATTTAGATGACGCAGAAGATGCATCCTAACAACAGAACGCATTCGTTTCAATATCTCATTTTGTTCTTCGTATTGATCAAAAAATTCTGATTGACAGTTGAATGCTTCTTTAACTGGTTCGAACATTTATTTATTTTTATTCTTAAGTTAATGGTATTCAATCAACAAAATCTGTGACCTAAGTGCTTAATCTCGATTCTTTAAAAAGGATTGATGGAGTCTTTTATCTTTCTTCCAAACCTTCAGCCGGCTTGGATGAGAATGTTTATTTGCAGGTAAGAAAAAAAGAAGGAAGGTTTTACCCGGATTCCATTGTCAGGTCTTTGCCGGTAATTGATAAAAATCATCCTTTAAAAAAAGAATGGAAGTTAAGAGAAATATCATGCAATAAATTATTGAAATACATCTCAACCAAAGCTGTTGAAAACATTCTGGAGGTCGGCTGCGGGAACGGATGGCTATCAAGCAAGATTTCGAAGAAATGCGGATGCTTTGTTGCAGGCGTTGATGTAAACCGGGAGGAATTAAAACAGGCAGCAAGAGTCTTCGGAGGAAATGACAAGGTTAAATTTATCTAGGGAAATATTTTTGATGATTTATTCCCGCTCAACTTTTTTGATATGATAATCTTCGCAGCTTCAATCCAATACTTTGACAGCCTCGATAAAATCATTTCTTCGGTAATCCGCTTTCTTAAACCGGGTGGAGAAATTCATATCATCGATTCGAAATTTTATAATGAAAATGAAATTTTTGGTGCCAGGGAAAGGACACGGAATTATTACGATAAATTAGGCTTCCCTGGAATGTCTGAATATTACTTCCATCATTCATGGAATGAATTAGATGAATTTAATTACCATGTTGTGAACGAAATGAACTACATGCCGTCAAAATTATCAAAGCTGTTTAACAGATTTGCACCTATTCAATTTCCCTGGATTGTAATATATCCTGGAAAGTAATTAATCTTATTATAAAGCGGTTGTTCTTAAATAATAAGAAAGTGCTGCCAAATAATAACTTACCTGTTTTGACGAAGTAATTTATTTTTCTTTCGTATTTTTAAAGTCCGAAAATTTTGTGTAAGTCGAATAAAAAATGAATATAGTAAGTTCTGTTACGGGTTTTGAAAAGCTAAAGCGGCTTAGGCAAACAGTAAAAGATGAAGGTTTAGTAAGAATATCACCTCTTTTCGGTTCATCAAAAAGTATCCTTATAAAGGAACTTTTAGATTCAGAAAACCAAATTGTAGTGCTTCTTCCGGATGCGCAGAGGGCTGCGGAATTCCATGTAGAGCTGGATGTACTCGGAATATCAGAATTTTCACTTTCGCTGACAGAAATAAAATCAGAAACTCTCCAGGAGAAATTAACCGAGATTTCAAAGAGAGAAAGATTTATTCTTTCTTCAACTTATGAAATCTTAAACTGTATTCTCCCCCCCAAAGACCAAATTGAAAAGAAGACAACCAAGGTTCAAATCGGTGGAGAGTTAACTTACGACGATTTGATTGAGTACTTGAATCTGCTGAATTACCAGAAAGATAAATTTGTTGAAGCGCCGGAGTATTATTCACAGCGAGGTGCTATAATTGATTACTGGTCTTACAGCGAGAAAAGTCCTGTACGTCTTGAGTTCGACGGCGACTTCCTGGAATCGATAAGATACTTTGATCCTGAGAGCCAGCGTTCGATTGAAGCGGCGGATATAGTTACGCTTGCCGGGCAGTTGAATTCTGAAGAACAAAATGCCGTGGCGGATATTTTCGATTACCTCAACAATCCAATTGTAATTGCGTCATCTTATGAATTGAGCAATCTGCAAGCCCGCAGCATAAATTTATTTGATTTGTCGGAAACTGAAACCGGAAATATTTCGCAGCCGGATTTTTCGCAAAACGATGAATTTTTAAGAGAAGATGATGAAGATATCCCGGAAGAAATTATTCCGGCAGTTAATCATGAAGAAACAGAGATTAAAAATTTCGATTACTCATCGAAGCAAAATGTAAGATGGCTGATTGAAGAAGAACTGGCTTCATCTGATGAGAGAATTGATATCGGATTTTCCGAAGCACCGGCTATTAACTCCAACTATCATATTCTTTTTTCTATTCTAAAAAATTATGCGGACCAGAATTTCCAAATCATAATTACAACTGAAAACGAACTTCAGTCTGTTAGGTTAAAGGACCTCCTGATTGAATTCAACAGCGGGCTTGGAGCACTGATCGAGTCTTCAAAGGTTAAAATTGAAACTCTTGCCATCAAAAGCGGATTCTTAAATAAAGAAGAAAAATACCTTCTTCTTACCGATTACCAGATATTTAATAAGCCGTACCGGACAAAAATATCTACAACAAAAAAATATAAGAAGTCCACAAGGCAAAGTAAGATAGCATCGATTAAAAGAGGCGATTATGTTGTTCATGAAGACTACGGAATCGGCAAGTATACCGGGCTTGAGACAATTAAGATCGGCGATGTAAATCAGGAATCGATGAAGATAATCTACAACGAAGGCGGAGTAGTGTATGTAAATCTAAACTACCTTACGCTTGTAAAGAAATACTCATCGAGCGATAGTACTGGTGTCGCTATTGTTCCGACTTTATCTACGCTTGGAACCGGCGAGTGGCAGAAAACGAAGCAGAAGACAAAAAGAAAAATAAAAGAAGCTGCAAGAGATTTGATTGAGCTTTATGCAAAGCGAAAGGCAACCAAAGGATACAGCTTTAATACCGACACTGTTTGGCAGAAGGAGCTTGAGGCTTCTTTCTTTTATGAAGATACACCTGACCAGGAAAAAGTAACAGATGAAGTAAAGCAGGACATGGAAGCAGACAACCCGATGGACAGGCTTGTCTGCGGTGATGTCGGCTTCGGTAAAACTGAAATTGCTGTTAGAGCGGCTTTCAAAGCGGCGCAGGAAGGAAAGCAGACTGCGGTGCTTGTACCTACTACTATTTTAGCAGAGCAGCACTTCAATACTTTTTCGGACAGGCTTACTCAGTTCCCGGTTAAAGTTGCAGCGCTTTCAAGATTCCAGACGAGAAAGCAGCAGACCGAAACGCTTACGAATCTAAGCGAGGGCAAAGTTGATGTAATAATCGGAACGCACAGGCTTCTTTCAAAAGATGTAAAGTTTAAAGACCTCGGTTTGCTCATTATCGATGAAGAACACCGCTTTGGCGTAATGGCAAAGGAGAAACTTCGCTCATTAAAATTAAATGTAGATACGTTGACATTAACCGCAACGCCGATTCCGCGAACTCTAAATCTCTCTTTGCTTGGAGCGAGGGACCTTTCAATAATAGCAACGCCGCCGCCGAACCGCCAGCCGATTTATACTCATGTTTCGGTATTCGATATTTTTAAAATGAAAGAGTGGATACTAAACGAGCTCAGCAGGAGCGGACAGGTTTACATTGTTCATGACAGAGTTCAATCAATTGATAAGCTTGCCGGGTACATCCATCGCAATTTGCCGGACGTAAAAATTGCAATTGCGCACGGGCAGATGAAGCCAACCCAGCTTGAAGAAGTAATCCACGGATTCCTGAATAAAAAATTTGATGTTCTAATTTCTACAAAGATAATTGAATCGGGCATCGACATCCCGAACGTAAACACGATTATTATAAACCGTGCAGACAGATTCGGACTTGCGGAGCTTCATCAGCTTAGAGGAAGAGTAGGAAGATCCAACCGCCAGGCTTACGCATACTTTATTGTTCCCTCATTGAACGGCGTCAGCAAAAAAGCTATGCGGCGATTGCAGGCAATTGAAGAACACACCGACATTGGTGCCGGTTTCAATATCTCAATGCGCGACCTGGAGATTAGAGGCGCAGGAAATCTGTTGGGGAGAGAACAGTCGGGTTTTATTAACGAAGTGGGATTTGATCTTTACATTAAACTGATAAATGAAGCTGTTGGTGAATTGAAATATGAAGAGTTCAAAGAAGTGTTCAAAGAATTGCCGAAGCATGAAGAGAGAACAGAGCCGACGATAGATACTTATTATGAAATAGGCATTCCGGCGGAATACATGCCGGAACAAATGGACCGCTTGAATTTCTATACCGCGCTTTACTCAATAAAAGAAATTTCGGAAATTGAAGAATTGCGTGAAGAGATGATAGACCGCTTCGGACCGCTGCCGGTGCTTGTGGAAAGGCTTGTGGCAGTTGCCGTGTTAAAGTTTTATTCTTCCTATGCCTTGTTTGAAAGAATAATAATTCATCGAAAAGAAATTTCAATCTTACTTCCAAAAGGACAGAATGAAGAATACTACAAGTTCAAATTCATTGAACTGCTTAGGTTCATTATGGATGAATACAAAGAAACAGTCAAGTTCCATCAGCAGAAAGATGTAATGAAGCTTGTTGTACCAAATAAATTTGAATCACCGGAAAAGTTGTTGACTTTTTTGATTAAATTTGTAAAGCGAGTTGTGGAGCTTTTCCGTGTAGAAAATAAAGCAGGCATAGAGCAAAGCGCATAGGGCAAAGTATCAGGAGTCAAGGCAGCACTAAGATCGAAACTTTTCTCTTTGCCCTTAGCTCTATGCTCTTTGCGCTATTAGAAAGATGAGGTTAGAATGAAGATTGCATTTATAGTATTTAACGATATGACAATTCTTGATTTTGCAGGCGTGTACGATGCAATAACAAGATTAAAAGAATTAAAAATAAAAACCGATTTGGATTGGGACATTTGCGGCTACTCCGACACGGTTAGAGATAAGCACGGGTTAAAAATAATTCCGGATAAAGTAAGGAATAATCTCGGCAAGTATGATGTAGTTATAGTCCCGGGAGGCTTAGGTACAAGAAGCTTGCAGAACGACAGCGAGTTTATCGATTGGATTAAGACAGCCGAGAATGTTCAATATAAAATTTCAGTCTGTACCGGAAGCTTGATTCTTGGTGCGGCTGGATTTCTTAAAGGTAAAAAAGCTACAACCAACTTCAACGAGTACGAATCGCTTCAGCAATATTGCGGCGAAGTTGTTAAAGAAAGAATAGTTGAAGACCAGAATATAATTACTTCCGGCGCTGTCTCATCTTCGATAGACCTTGGATTGTATTTGTGCGAGAAGTGGGCAGGAAAAGAGGCGAAAGAAAAGATTAGAGAGATGATTGATTATCATCCGTAGTTTGATTCTTAGCTTCATGTTCTCTTGGAATAGTGGAGTAATGGAATATCGGGGAAGATTTTATTATTCCAATACTCCATCACTCCCAAAATTAGATAGGCAAAAGGAGAAAAAATTAAAGTTTACCAAGAATTTCCTTCGCTCTCTCCGCAATGTTCTCCGCCGAGTATCCATACTTTTCCATTACAACTTCCACCGGTGCGGATGCGCCGAACTTTTCTATGCTGATTACATCTCCGTGTTTGCCAACATATCTATCCCAGCCGTGCCTTACGCCGGCTTCAACTGCTAATCTTGCTTTAACGGAAGAAGGAAGAACGGATTCTTTATACTCATCAGACTGCTGTTCGAAAAGTTCCCAGCTTGGGAAGCTGACTACTCTTACTTTTATTCCTTCGACTTCAAGCTTGTCCGCTGCTTTTAATGTTACACCTACTTCGGAACCGGTAGCAATTAGGATTAATTCCGGTGTGCCTTTGCTGTCTCTTAAAACATAAGCTCCATTAAGAAGATTTTTAGCTGAAGGATATTTTTCCTGGTCGAGTATAGGCAAGCCCTGGCGTGTTAAAATCAATGCGACCGGGCTGTCTTTATGCTCGATTGCTGCAAGCCATGCATAAGCAGTTTCGTTTGCGTCTGCCGGACGAATTACAATTGCTCTTGGTATTGCACGCAAAGAAGAAATATGTTCTACCGGCTGATGCGTTGGTCCGTCTTCGCCTAAGCCAATGCTGTCGTGTGTGAAAACATAAATTGGTCTTAACTTAGAAATGGACGCTAAGCGGATTGCCGGTCTCAGATAATCCGAGAAGACAAGGAAAGTTCCGCCGTAAGGAATTATGCCGCCGTAATAAGCCATACCGTTTAGGATGCTTGCCATTGCGTGCTCGCGTATTCCGAAATGGAAATTTCTGCCGTCGCGGTTTTCCGCTGAAAAGTTTTTGTAATCTTTTAGATAAGTATTGTTGGAAGGCTCAAGATCAGCGGAGCCGCCGATTAAGGTTGGAAGCGATGCGGCAATTGCATTTAGAACCTTACCACTTGCGGCG
>JAJYIL010000161.1 GCA_021790055.1 Bacteroidota bacterium | reverse complement strand
TACGGGCACACCGAAGGGAGTGAGCAAGGTTGAAAAGGGAGATAAGCTCCACGCTGAAATCAGCGGCTTGACGGATTTAATCTGTTCTGTCAAGTGACCGGTTTTCTATATAAGAGGTATTTTCATTTTCTAAAAGAATTCAGCTGTTCAGAGTTCGCAATTCAAATATTCTGAATTCTTTATTCAAGATAAAAGCAAATGATGAACATCTGAGGGCAGAATTGAGAATGTATGATTGGATTACCCTTTATTCAATGCACTCAAAGATTTCTTAATCAACTCCTCAATTGCTGCATTTGGCTCTTGAGTTACAATATCCCTGACAACCTTCTCTGCAATTTTAGAATTGTAGCCAAGCGTAGTAAGCGCCGCAACAGCTTCATTTTTTATGCTGAATGGAATCTCTGCACCGCCTTCTTCCTGGACTTGCTCAACCTTTACGCGAAGCTCAAGTACAAGCCTCTCGGCTGTCTTTCTGCCTATGCCGGGCACTGCAACTATCCTGGAAATATCAGCAGACTGAATTGCTCTTTTCAAATCATCTATCTTAATTCCCGAAAGAATGCTAAGCGCAATTTTAGGACCTATTCCATTTACCGAAATAAGCAGCTCGAACATTTCTTTCTCGCTTTCGGTAGAAAATCCGAAAAGAGTAATTGCATCTTCCCTTACATTAGTGTGAATAAAGAGCGAGACCGATTCTTCCCCGGAAATCTTCTCGTAAGTATTTATAGAAATATTAACCGAGTAGCCAACGCCGTTTACATCAAGCAGAATATTTGTCGGCTTGGAAGAAATAACCTTTCCTTTTAGATAGCCAATCATATCAACCTATTACTCTCTCAGGAAACATTTCAACGAACGATTTCCAATTCTTGCTTTTCTTTACCGGCGTTCTCATTCTAAAGGCATGGCAAAGCGCTACGGCAAGAGCATCACTCTCATCAAAGCGCATTTTGCCGCTTTTGATCTCAAGAATTTTTTTAATCATATAATTCACTTGTTCTTTTGAGGCAGCTCCGGTTCCGACAACCGACTTTTTAATTTCACGCGGCGAGTATTCGTTTGCCGGAACTTTGTTGTGCACTGCCGCCAGAATTGAAACGCCTCGCGCATAACCGATCTTCATTGCCGACTGAACATTCTTACCATAGAAAGCCGTTTCAATTGCAAATTCATCAGGCTTGTAGAGCTTAATCAGCTTGTCGAGCTCATCATAAATTATTTCCAGCTTCTGTGGCAAAGGCTTTGAAGCAGGAAGCCTTACTAAACCATGTTCTACACAAACAAAGCTGTTCCTATCATGCTTAATAATTCCGAAGCCGGTAAAAATCGTCCCCGGATCGATGCCGAGAATAATCATTTATCTAATTTAAGCTTGCATTGATGATTCATCAATGTCGGCATTGGAAAATACGTTTTGAACGTCATCCGAATCTTCAAGCGACTCAAGCAGCTTGGCAACCTTTTCTGCATCTTCGCCTGTAACAGTGATATAATTTTTTGCTATCCACTGAAGAGAGGCATTTTCGATTGTAAGTTTTTTATCGAGCAGTGCTTTTCTAACCGCTTCAAATGATTCTACCGGTGCCTGAACAACAAAATATTCATCTTCCGTCTGCAAGTCTTCGGCGCCTGCATCGAGAATAATTTCCATTACTTCGTCTTCGCTCTTGCCTTGTTTAGGAAAAGTAATAACGCCTTTCTTATCAAATAAGTAAGCAACCGCACCATTCTCTGCAAGTCTTCCGCTGCCTTTGCTGAAGAGATGCCTTACTTCTGCAACGGTTCTGTTTTTGTTATCGGTTGCTACCTCAACCATAAGAGCAATGCCAGCCGGACCGTAGCCTTCGTAAGTAAGCTCATGGTATTGAGCGCCTTCGAGCTCACCGGTAGCTTTTTTAATCGCACGGTCGATGTTGTCTGCCGGCATGTTAACAGCTTTTGCATTATCGATCGCAAGTCTTAGACGAGGATTGCCTGCCGGATCGCCGCCTCCTTCTCGAGCGGCAATTGTTATTTCCTTAATTATCTTGGTGAAAGCCTTACCGCGCTTAGCGTCGATTGCAGCTTTCTTCCTCTTGGTGGTTGCCCATTTAGAATGACCTGACATTTATGTTACTCCTAATTATTTTCTATTACTTTTAAATCTTTAATTTTGAATTGAGGAAATGTTCTTCCGTCTCTTGTCGTTTTGTCAATCGTAAATACCACATCGACGAGAGACTTATTTTTAATCGACTCAAAATATTCGCCCATGTTGAAGCCGATACAGTCGAAGACTTTGTCCGAGCCGCTCTGCTTCAAAGTCAAAATCAAATGATTACTACCGACAATCCTTGGGGTATTTATTACTTCTACCGATTCGGATAAAAACACAGGGCGCATATTCCCCGGACCAAAAGGTGCAAACATGTCGACAATTCTTAAAAACTTCGGTGTTATTTCGGAAAATTTAAGCTTAGAGTCAATATTAATTTCAGGCAATAAATCCTCTTCACCAATTGTTTCCTTTACAACCCGGTTGAATTTGGATTTAAACTCATCAATCTTCTCAAGCTCAACAGCCAGCCCGGCGGCAGCCTGGTGCCCGCCGAAATGAATCAGCAGGTCTTCACATTTTTTAAGCGCTTCATATATATTAAAATTGGAAATGCTTCTTGCCGAACCTTTAGCTACGCCGTCAACGGTAGTAAGCATTATTGTCGGACGATAATATTTTTCTACAAGCCTCGAAGCTACTATACCAATTACGCCTGGATGCCATTTTTCCTGGTGAAGAATAATTGCAATGTCTTCGGTTAGGTCCAAGGAGTTTTCCACTATTTCAAGTGCACTATCGTAAGTATCCTCGTCAATCTTTCTTCGCTCATAATTTTCAGATTCCAGAATTCTTGCAAGCTTTAAGGCTTCTTCTTTATCGGAGGTAATCAGAAGTTCAACCGCCCGCTGAGCATCGCCAAGACGACCGACAGCATTTATTCGCGGCGCAATAGTAAAAACCACTTGACCGGAAGTTAAATTTCCTACACACATGTTGCTGCTTTCAATTAACGCCTCAACGCCCGGTCTCGGATTTGTATTGATCATCTCAAGTCCCTCTTTTACAAGAATTCTATTCTCATCCACAAGGGGAACAATATCTGCAGCGCCAGCCATTGCAACAAGATCTAAATATTTTAAAGGAAGCTCCCGCTTTCCGATTCTTTCGGCAACACCTTGTGCAAGCTTAAAGGCTACACCGGCTCCGGAAAGATATTTAAATGGATATTCGCATCCCGGCTTAAGAGGGTCGAGCACCGCCAGCGCTCTCGGAATTTCATCTTTGGGCTGATGATGATCGCAGATTATCAAATCCATTCCAAGCGAGTTAATATAATCCGTTTCGTCGATTGCGGTAATTCCGCAGTCGACGGAAATCATAAGCGATGTTCCTTTAGCTTTTACATTTTCTATACCGCTTTTTGAAATCCCATAGCCTTCGGTTAACCTCTGCGGTATATAAAATTCTGCATTAGCTCCAAGCTCTTTTAGAAAAAGATAAAGCAATGCCGTAGAACAGGTGCCGTCGACATCGTAATCGCCATAAATACATATAAGTTGGTTTTCAGTTAAAGCGGTTATCATTCTGTAGGTGGCTGACTCCATTCCATCCATTTGGAAAGGATCGTTTAGTGAGTCTAAGGAAGGTCGGAAAAAACTTTTAGCTTGACTAAAGCTCTTAATGTTTCTTAAAAATAACAGCCTTGCAAGAACATCGGATACAGTCAAAGAATCTGCTAAAGATTTTATTGAGTAGTCGTCTTCAACTTCTTTTATTTTCCAGCGCTTTTTTAACATAAAAATTATCCATGGGAATTAGCTCCCTTCATAAGTAATAATCATAAACCAAAAAGATAGTTCAGACCTATAAGCCGAATTCTGTTTCCCGATCCGCTTGCAGACAGCAAGTAAAATCGGGCGGCAATTATTTATCTAGGTCCAGAATTACTCCTGGACTCAAGCAGTCTACCCGGAAATTCATTACAGCCACGTTTTTGCGGCATCAATCAAAGTGAACAACTTTGTCCCGAGGTAACCCGGGAGAATTCCCTTATTTGACCTTGCTTCGGGTGGGGTTTGCCGTGTGGCGACTTAAGTCGTCATCCCGATTTAACCTGCGTTTACGCAAACAAGCCGGGACCAGGAGTGTTTCCATTCCTGCGGTAGGCTCTTACCCTGCCGTTTCACCCTTGCCGAGGCGTAGTTCCGATTCATCGGGACGAAGCCGGGGCGGTATTTTTTCTGTGGCACTTTCCATGTCCCGATAATACCGGGACTCCGGAAGTTATCCGGCACCTTGTTCTATGAAGTTCGGACTTTCCTCCCCGATAATTCTGCCTCACGGCAGATTAATCGGGACAATTGCCCGGTCTGAACTATCTTTATGTTAAATCTTATCTGTTTAAAATCTTAGTCAGATGTTTTTGATAATATAATGTTCTTAGATTGTATTTTTTCTTATGACAAATATAATAAATTACTGTCCTTAAAGCATCAGAAATGTATTATCGAGGAAAAGCTGCCTATGATCATCGAAGACGAGGTCCCACATAAAAGTCCGTACCTCGTCTGAGACAAGGTTATAGGATGGGCGGACAAGCCTCGCCAATTGCATTAAATTGAATATTAAGAATTGAGCGTTGAGTATTGAGAATTCTCAATGTTCAATTCTCAGTTCTCAACTGGATTCCTTTTTAGTTCCGGTATATAAGGTAATTAAAAGGCTTGCCCTATTTTTGGCTGCTATTATCAATAGCAGAGTAGAATATAAAAAATTACTTTAGCTGCCTAAGCATCAACCTTATCAGCTATTTCAGTCGAGACTAAAATTCTGCCGCAATACTCGCAAAAGAAAAGCCTGTTATTTCTTCTTATCTCAAGCTGTCTTTGCGGAGGCACAATGTTATGGCAGCCGGAACAAGCCGAACGCTTAATAGTCGCAACTGCTTTACCCTTCTTTGCCTTACGGATTCTCATGTAAGCTAAGTAATCAGGTTTCTTTGTCTGCGACTCAATTTCTTTTCGCTTAGCTCTAAGCTTAGCTTCTTCTTTCTCGTTCGCCTTTATTATTTCTTTTAAGTCGGCTTCTTTAACTTTTAATTCTTCTTTAGATTCGTTCAACTGCGGAGTGATTGTTTCAATCTCGTCGGAAAGCTTTTTACTTAAGTCGGCAAGATTATCATTCTCTGCCTCAAGCTTACCAATTTGATCTTCGGTATGATCTATCTCCTTTGTAAGCGCATCGTACTCTTTGTTGTTACGTACCTGGTAAAGCTGTGCCTTAAACTTTTTTTGATTTTCCTTCAGCTTTTCAATCTCCTCTTCATTATCTTTCCTCTTTTCCATAGAATCTTTTCGATCTTTTTCCTTGGCAGCTATTTCGTTTTTCATACCCTTTATCTTTTCTTCAAGCGCCTCAACAGCATTAGGAAGATCTCCACGTAGCTCCTCAAGCTCATCAAGTTGATCATCTAAATTCTGCAGCTCATACAATATTTTCAATCTATCAAACAATTTACTATCGCTCCTTGACTTTAATTATTATAAAAAATTATCGGATTAGTTGTACCGTTATACTTATAAACTTTTATTTCCGTGTTGAATTTACCGATATAACTCTCCAGCCTTCGCTTTACCTCGTTCAAAGAATGTATTTCGGTTTCATAATGCCCGGCATCAATTAAAAGAATTTCTCCTGCCGCATCATGAAAAGCATGATATTTTATATCGGCAGTTATAAATGCATCTGCGCCCGACCTTACCGCATCGTTAATCATTTCGCCGCCGGCGCCTCCGCACAAAGCAACTTTCTTAATTTGATTTCTGCTTCCTTTAACGTAGCGGAAATTTTTTATCTCAAGCCTTCCTGCTACGTACTTTAAAAATTCTTTTTGATCCATCGCCTTATCCAGCTCGCCGATAGTACCTGCGCCGTATTTTAAATTTGAATTCTCAAGAGGATAAACATCGTAAGCCGGTTCTTCATAAGGATGAATCTTTAATACGGCGGCTAGAACATTTTTCAGCTTCCATGAATCGAGAATTACCTCAAGCTTAACTTCATTGACTTTTTCTTCGATACCTTTTCTTCCGGCAGAAGGATTTGATTTTTCAGATCCTTTAAAAGTGCCCGTACCGCTTGTCATAAAGCTGCAATTACTGTACTCGCCGATTATACCGCCGCCGTTTTCAAAGATTGCCCCTGCAACTTTGTCCGTAAAATCAACCGGGACAAAGATTACAAGTTTATACTGGTTTGATTTTGAATAGACAAGAAAATCAACCTTCTGCAGATTAAGTACTCTTGCAAGCTCAAAGCTTACGCCGTCTTTCGTGAAGTCGAGATTTGTATGCGCCGAATAAAGTGTAATGTCGTTTTTAATAATTCTTTCAATAAGCTTTGAGGTTTTATCTTTCTGAAGATCTATTTTTTTCAGGGGATTAAAAAGCAACGGGTGGTGTGTTATAATAAGATTACAATCTTTTTTGATTGCATCATCGAGCGTCTTGCCGGTTACCTCCAGGCAAAGTAGGATGTTTTTTATCTCCCTTTCGGTTGAACCGACTTGTAATCCTACATTGTCCTTTTGCCAGGCTATTTCCTTAGGTACCCAACTTTCAAAATATTTGATTATATCCTTACACGTCATATGAAAAAAAATGCACCCCGACTTTAATCGGGGTGCATCTTTCTTTTTCTAAAAATCCGGCTGCTTAACAGCAAAATAAAAAATATAAAAAATCAATCTTTTGATCATCTTTTCCATTTTCGAGTTTTCAAATATAAATCACCCAGAAGTA
>JAJYIL010000160.1:3589-6861 GCA_021790055.1 Bacteroidota bacterium | reverse complement strand
TCTGCACCGATCCGAATACAGCCAGGAATGCGAGTGAAACATATGCAAGAAGAAAATAAGAATCGATATCGTGGATATCGTAATTGATGGAATATAAAAGCGTGAATAAAAAAGTTATTATAACAAAGATGAAAAATTTTTTTGCAGTCTTAAATGCATATATCAATCCTACAAAGCAAATAAAGAGGCTGGCTAAAAACTCACTTGGTAAGTTCGAAATAAAATAGCTGAGCTGCTTTGCAGCTGCTGCAGTAGAAGAAAAGAGCCAAACATGATATTGATCTCCTTCAACATGACGCAGTAGCCTGGCATAATTATCGGGATTGCCCCAGTCAAGTATCGGATTCTGCATAGCACGGAGCGGCAGATATGAATATACGAGAACAAGCACCGGTATGAATACCATAAGCATCAGAGCAATTCTTCGTACGCTGCTTTTATTATATCCATACTTTGCAAAGTACAAATAAGCCGTACCGGGAATAATGTACAAGGTGGTCATGTGGTTGGTAAAACCAAGTGCAAGAAATAGTGCAAACACCATCCAGGGATTAAAGAATCTATTCTCTTTTGAATCATCCTTATTAAGGAATGCCTTGATAAGAAAATGAATTATCAAGGAGAACAAAAATAGCTGGAGAGAATAGACCTCAACCGAAGTGCCTTGTATCCAGAAGGTTTTATCGAATGCTAAAATCAATCCTCCGAATACTGCGCCAAGATATCTTTTTACTTCCGGGATTTCGAGCTTGCCTTTATTTTCTTTTACCCGGGCAGCTTTCTTCTTCTGCTTTGTTTGATTTTGAATTTGTTGTTTAACCTTAGCAGGGACAAAATCAATAATATTATCCAGAACTAACTTGGCTGTATAAACAAAAACCATTATGGCTAAAGAACACCAGATTGCCGTAAGCAAATTCATTTGATAAATTTTTGAAAACGGTAAGGGTAATAGAAAGAACAGATGCCCGAGCATGGTAAATAAAGGATAACCTGTAGGATGCGCAATTCCCAGTGTAGCCTGAACCGTTGCAAGCTCACCGGAATCTATCTCGACAACTGAAGGCGCGAGCGTAGTAAGGTAGATAACGAAAACAAATAAGCCCGTCAGTACGGCGTAATACTTTCTAAGAAAATTCACGTTCAGCCTTCGAAATACTTTGTCAATGCAGTATGATTAGATTTAATTACGCCGGATAATTTATCCTGAATTTGATCTGCCGACTTGAAACCCATTTCCCTTGAGATTGGCAGCAGCCTTTCGTTAGTTAATGGGATTGAGCTTGACGTGCTGTTAAAGATATTTTGGTTTGTAATTTGAAAGTCTTTAAGGAAAATGAAATTGCCTTTTAGTTCCAGGAAGCAATCAAACTTTTTATCCCGGCGCGCAAGCCTGGAAATTATCTCATCTATCCTCTTGCCCCTGGAATCGGAAAACAGCCTTTTTTCTTTCAGAATTAAATATTGAACTAAAAATTCTATGTCGATTAACCCGCCCCTGCTTTTTTTTAAGTTGAAACTCTTAATTGAAGCATTCGATATTAGAGGATATAATTTTGCTCTCATTTCAAGGATGTCGTTGTGAAGTTTTTTAGGATCGGTTTTAACAATCCTATGCTTGATACTATTGTTGAGCTTATTGAAAATCCTTTTATCTCCGGCAATAAAGCTAAGCTTTGTAAATGCCTGCAGTTCCCAGGTTCTTGCCCGGCTTGAAATATAATCTTTATAGCTTTCTGCATCCCAGGTAATATTGCTGCTTTTACCTTCCGGGCGAAGCCTGCAATCTACTTCAAACGGTCTTAGTTCAACTTTCAATTTCTGTAAAAGGCTCTGAAAATATTTTTGAATATCCGGAAGCGAATTTATATTATTTACAACAAATATTAAATCGATGTCGGACTTGAACGTTAATTCTCCCGAGCCAAGGCTTCCCATTGCCGCAATCATATAACCGGACTTTTTTACCATTGCAGGCAGTGTCTTTTCCGCAAGCCGGCTTATAGAATTGAAGAAATATATTTTCAATGTTTTGGAAATTTTTTTTGCATCAATTAAATGAAGAGTGAACTGTACCGCCGAAATAAAAAGGATTTCCTTTGTTTTAATCCTTTCAATGCTTTTGCTATTCAGCTTCTCGAAAGCCTTTTTTGTCAGGAAATATTCTCTCAATTCATGATCTTCTGCGAAAAGATCAATCGAAAGCTGAGAGAACTCGGCAAGCTTTAAAAAAGATTCAAACATTTTATTATCCTGAAATTCCTTATACCAAACAGAAGGCAGAGAAGAATTTCTGGTCACGCGGACGAAGTTCTGAAGTACCTGGTCCGGATTAGTCGAAGTCCTTAAGTATTCTATCAGTGAAGGCTCTATCCTGGTAAAATTTTCCGTACAAGACTTATCAAATTGCTTTTGCCCAAGCAATCCTTTACCCTCACGAAGGAACTGAAGATTAGCTGAAGCCTTCGTTTTGTTTTTAAAATTTATGTCGTCAGTTGTGCCCAGTTTTTTTACCGAAGAACTCTTGGTGCCCATTATTGAATCGTATATTTTTTGAACCGACTTTCTATGTTCAAATACATTGCGCTTAAACTCGTGTGAATTCTTAAAGCCTAAAAATGTGCCGAGCTTTTCAAGCGTCTCGCCCTCGGCAGGAATTGTGTGAGTCTGGGAATCATTCATTAGCTGTAGGAAATGTTCAACACGGCGATAGAAAATATATGAATCCTTAAGTACAATAGATTCCCTTTCCGAAAGCAATCCTGCAAAGGTTAATCTTTCAATTGCCTCCAGTGTGTTCGGCGTCCTAAGTGAATTGTTTCTGCCTCCATTCAAAAGCTGTAGAGCCTGCACCGAGAACTCAACATTCCGGATACCGCCCGGTATCAGCTTTATATTTTCCTCATCGTTAAGATTCTTTTCAATGTTGTCTTTGAGCTTCTTAATTTGTTCTACCGGCGGTGTTGCGAAAGTAACCGGGTAAACAAATGATTTGATGTAGCTTTCAAAGCTGCTAAATAGTGATTTGCTGCCTGCGCAGAAATTCATTTTAATAAGCATCTGCCGTTCCCAATCCTCGCCGCGGCTTTCATAATAATTTAGATATTCCGGAAGTGACCTGCACAAAGGCGAATTCCTTCCATCCGGTCTAAGACGGAAATCGACACGGTAGATATAACCCGCACTGGAGATTGAAGATGCGCTTTCAATAAAAAGAAAAATTGCCTCGGTTAGAATTTCGCTGTAAAGCCTTTTGTTCGGAAGCATTGTAT
>JAJYIL010000160.1:0-3579 GCA_021790055.1 Bacteroidota bacterium | reverse complement strand
AAAATTATCAAGTCTATGTCGGAGCTGTAATTCAATTCGCCGCCGCCAAGCTTACCGAGCGAAATTAAGCAAAATTTTCCGTCTAAATTTTCCAGGGAATATTTTCCAAGCACTTCCGAGTAGCAAATTGAAAAAAGCGCGGCGGTAATAGCATTGGCAAGAATGGAAAGCTCGCTCGTAATTTCCGTTAGCGAAGATTTTCCTAAAATATCCTTTATCCCGATCCTAAGCATCTCTTTCCGTTTTAAAATTCTTAGCGAATTTACTTTAGAAGAAAATGATTTGAAACCTGAAATTGATTCTTTAAGAGAAGCGGAAAATTTATCCTGCTCAAAATTTTCAACAAGCGTGGACGGATTTACTATCCAGTAAAAATATTCCGGGTTTCTTACAAGGATGTCTGTAAGGTAATTGCTGTTCATAGCTGTACAAACAAGTATTTCGATATAATGAGGATATTTGATGCATTCGTTCAGGAATGTTACCTTGTCGAACATTCCCAGAATTATTCTAAGTAAATTTGACTCGGAACTGAAAGAAAAAAACCTGCCGGATATTTCCGCTTCAAATTGCCTGATAATCAGCTCGAAGGTATCAGGCGGAAGGTATCCGGCTGTTTGCTCAAAAATTTTTCGGATAAACTCCTGGGAAAGCTTATAATTTTTCTTTATTTGAACCATGAACTAAAATTTTTATTTCCGGTCTTTAAACTAACATTAAATGACTGTAAATAGAAAATATAAAATATGATACCAAACTTCTTAAATTGCATTTCAAGGGCTCATTGGTTAATTTTGAACTCAATTATTCCAATGGAGATTCATTTTTAATGAAAAGTCTGATCAAAGCTATTTTCGGAGACAAACAGCAAAAGGATATGAAAAATCTTCTGCCTGTTGTCGATGAAATAAATGAAGAATATGAAAAGATAAAAGATTTGTCCGATGATGAACTTAGAGCAAAGACGCAGGAATTCAAAGAGAAGATTCAAAATCATACAGCTGAATTAAGACAAAAGATTGAGGACGTCAGATCCCAGCTGCAATCGAACGAAGAATTTGACGTACATCAGATTCACGAGGAAATAGACAAGCTTGAAGAAGAGCTTGATGAGCAATACGAAGAAATACTTGCTGAAACTCTTCCGGAAGCTTTTGCAGTAGTCAAATCTACCTGCCAAAGGCTTGTTGGGAAGAATTGGACTGTTGCCGGCAATAAAATAACATGGGATATGGTTCCGTATGATGTCCAGTTAATCGGCGGTGTCGTTCTTCACCAAGGCAAGATTGCAGAAATGGCTACCGGCGAAGGAAAAACATTGGTTGCAACTCTTCCTATTTACCTGAACGCTTTGACGGGGAGAGGAGTTCATCTTGTAACGGTTAACGATTACCTGGCTCTGCGCGACAGTGAATGGATGGGCGAAATTTTTAAATTCCACGGATTAACTGTTGGCGTTATCCTTAATACAATGGAACCAGATCAAAGGCAAAATCAATACAATTGCGATATTACTTACGGAACCAACAACGAGTTCGGCTTTGACTACTTGCGCGACAACATGGCTGTTGAAAAGGAATTCCAGGTACAGCGCAAACACAACTATGCAATCGTCGATGAAGTTGACTCCGTTTTAATTGATGAAGCCAGAACGCCTTTGATCATTTCCGGTCCGGTTGAGGTTGATGATCAGAAATTTGATGAGATGAAGCCGCGTGTTGAACGGCTATACCGTCTTCAATTAAATTTAGTTGCCAAGCTGGTACAGGGTGCTGAGGAACTGCTTAATAGTGATGGCAAAGGTGATGTTAACCAGGCTGGCATTCTGCTTCTTAGAGCTTACCATGGTTTACCAAAGAACAACAAGCTTGCTAAGGTATTGAGCGAGCCTGTTAACAAAAAGCTGATGCAATCCACCGAGATGGAATTTCTACGTGAGAAAGCTAAGAACATGTACATTATTGATGATGAATTGTATTTCGTCATCGATGAAAAGAATAACACCATAGATCTAACGGAAAAAGGAAGGGAAGAGCTTGCAAAAGGTTCCGGTATCGAAAAGGATTATTTTATTCTTCCGGATCTTGGTACGGAAATAAGCAAGCTTGAGCATGAAACTTCCTTGACAGATGAAGAAAAGCTAAAGAAGAAAGACGTACTGTACAATCGCTACTCGGAGAGCAGCGACCGCATTCACACCATACATCAGCTTTTGAAAGCTTATACGCTGTTTGAAAAGGATGTTGAATATGTAGTAACCGAGGAAGGTAAGATTGCAATTGTAGACGAGTTTACCGGTCGTGTTCTTCCCGGTAGAAGATATTCGGACGGACTTCACCAGGCAATCGAAGCAAAAGAAAGCGTTAAGGTAGAGAAGGATACTCAGACACTTGCAACCATTACTCTCCAAAATTATTTCAGAATGTATAAGAAGCTTGCCGGAATGACTGGTACGGCGGAAACCGAAGAATCGGAATTCTGGGAAATATATAAACTCGAAGTTGTTGTCATTCCTACAAACAAATCTTGTATAAGGGACGACCAGGATGATGCAATCTTTAAGACCAAGCGCGAAAAGTATAATGCCGTCCTTGATCAGATTGAGCAATTAAGGAAAGAAGGCAGACCGGTATTAGTAGGCACTACAAGCGTGGATGTTTCCGAAACTATCAGCAGGATGCTGAAGCGAAAAGGCATTCAACATAATGTTCTTAACGCAAAGCAGCATCAGCGCGAGGCTGAGATAGTTGCACACGCAGGCGAGATAAGCGCAGTAACAATTGCAACCAACATGGCTGGTAGAGGTACCGATATCAAGCTTGGGGCAGGAGTAAAGGATAAAGGCGGCTTGTTTATCCTTGGAACCGAGCGTCATGAATCAAGACGAATCGATAGGCAGTTGAGAGGTCGTTCCGGTCGTCAGGGAGACCCTGGCACTTCTAAGTTTTTCCTTTCTCTTGAAGACGATCTGATGAGATTGTTCGGCAGCGAAAGGATCGCTTCGGTTATGCAGAGAATGGGAATTAAGGAAGGCGAAGTAATTGAGCATTCTCTTATTACCAAATCCGTAGAACGCGCTCAGAAGAAAGTTGAAGAAAATAACTTTTCTATAAGAAAAAGGCTGCTTGAATATGACGATACGATGAACCAGCAGCGCGAGGTTATTTACACGAGACGCGAGCGTGCTCTTCAAGGCGATAGGCTAAAAGGCGAAGTGTTCGAACTGCTTGAGGAATACGTTGAAGAAATTGTTGAAGAGGGCTTTGAGGACGTACTTGCAGACGATATAAAAGAAAAGATTATGCACAACCTTCTTGTTGAATTTAAATTGGAGACGACCGAATTTGAAATTCTCGGTAAGGAAGGTATAGTTGAAAGAGTAATGGATGCCGCCAAGACTTTCTACAAAAAGAAAGAGGAAATGATTGGTGTGGATATGATGGCAAGGCTGGAGCGCTATGCGATGCTTAGCGTAATCGATCATAAGTGGAAAGAGCACCTGCGTGAGATGGATGACCTTAAAGAAGGTATCGGCTTAAGGGCTTATGGTCAGAAAGATCCCCTGGTCGAATACAAGGT
>JAJYIL010000159.1 GCA_021790055.1 Bacteroidota bacterium | reverse complement strand
ACAATCTCTTGAATTATTGGTTCCGTAACGACCTGGAAGGAGAACCTGGCGATGAAGACGGAGGCGGTATGTCAGCTTTTGTAGTATTCTCTGAATTAGGTTTTTATCCTGTAACTCCTGGTACGGTAATATATAATATTGGAAGTCCTTCATTTGAGAATGCAACCATTCATCTCGGCAACGGAAAAGAATTCAAGATAATAGCAAAAAATTGTTCCAGGAAGAATAAATATATTCAGTCGGCAAAGCTAAACGGAAAAGAATGGAATAAGCCATGGTTCTCTCACAAAGACATTCAAGATGGCGGCGTGTTGGAATTAATTATGGGTGATAAAGCCAATAAGAAATGGGGTAGTGATCCAAGTGATGCACCGCCATCTGGTTCAATAAATTAATTGAACCTGACTTTATGAAAGTAACGATTATGAGAATTAATAAATTTTTGATTGCAGCATTTGTTGTTCTGAGCTTTTTAATCCAATCTGGTCAGTTATTTGCAATGTCTGGAATTTTGAAAGCCGGAACAGCTAAAGTTAATATAACGCCTTTAAAACCTAATGAGCCTGTACATGATTCATTATATGCGCGAAGTTTGGTACTGGATATGAATGGAGAGCGAATTGCTTTCGTTTCTGTTGATCTGGTAATATATACGAGTAAAGAACTGGAAAAGATTTGCAGGAATAAGTACGGAATTACTCAGCTTATGCTTTGTTCTTCTCACACACATTCAGGACTACCGGATGGCAATGGTGATTATATTAGAGATCAGATAATCAAATCTATAGACATGGCGGTGAAGAATATGTTTCCCGCAAAAGTATGTGCAGGTCGCAAAAATTTTCCGCAGTTGGGTTTTAACAGGCTAATCGTTCGTGCAGATGGACATGCCCGTGAATCATGGTACGGTGATGATCATTATTTATCTGAAAATCCCGACAGGATACCCTTTGGACCAGTAGACCCAGAAGTGGGGATAATTAAGATTGAGGATTTGAATGGGCAACCTCGCGCAATAATAATGAATTATGCTATGCATGCCGATGTAGTTTGCTGCAATTATGCTGTTTCAGCAGATTATCCGGGAGTTGCATGCAGAGATGTTGAAAAAGCTTTCGACAATAAAGTGAATTGTCTTTTCGTGCAAGGTGCCGGAGGAAATATAGAATCATTGATAATTAGTTCACGGAGAACCGGTCCAGATGATCCATTTCAAACTGATTATAATGCAATCGAAAGGGTTGGTTCTCTACTTTCCTATCAGGCAATTAAACTTGCAAAATCGCTTGAACCTGGAGAGGGTGATTCAACAGATTTAAAGTTTATGGATGATTCACTAGAGTTTACGGGACGGTTTGATAAGACGGCTAATTTCAATGTACATATCTCGACTATATTGATTAATAACTATATTGTTATTGCAACATGTCCGGGAGAACCGTTTATTCAACTTCAACTCAATTGGAAGAAAAAAATGGAAGAAGCTTCGGCTAATCCGTTTCTATTTGGCTATACATGGTATGAAGGAACCTGGCCAAATTATATTCCTGATATAAAATCGGCAGCATTAGGTGGATATGGAGCTGATCAGGCAAGTCCAAATCCAATTAAAGTAGGTGCGGGAGAAACTATCATGAACCGCCATTTTGAAAACTACTTTAAATTAATTGGGTCGATGCGAGACAGACCAGGACCTTCAGGCTTTACACCTGGATTGAGATGGATTTATACACCGGTACCTCGTACTAAATAGGAATAAGAACATTTTAATAATCAATTAATAAAGTTATGACGATGTTTAAACAAAATAAAAATTTATTAATCATTGGATTAAGCTTTTGTGCGGTTTTAATCTTATCGATAAGGGTATGCTTCGCACAGCAAAATCCTATTATAACAGGCATGTTTTTAGCAGACCCTTCTGCACATGTATGGAAGGATGGGCGACTTTATATTTATCCTTCGCATGATATAGCTCCACCAAGAGGTTGCGATTTGATGGATAAGTATCATGTTTTTTCAACTGATGATATGATTCACTGGGTAGACAATGGTGAAATACTTAATGCAAGCCAGGTTCCCTGGGGCAGAAAGGAAGGCGGTTTTATGTGGGCACCTGACTGTGCTTATAAAAATGGAATTTATTATTTCTATTTCCCACATCCTAGCGGAACAGATTGGAATAGCACGTGGAAGATTGGAGTTGCAACAAGTACAAGTCCAGACAGCGGCTTTAAATGTCAAGGATACATCCCGGGGTTAGAGTCTTTGATTGATCCGCAAGTTTTTCAGGATGACGACGGTCAGTATTATTTTTATTATGGCGGCGGCGGTATATGCAAAGGTGGTAAGCTCAAAGACAATATGATGGAAATAGACGGGACAATGCAGAACATGGTTGGCTTAGTCGATTTTCATGAAGCTACCTGGGTGTTCAAAAGAAATGGAATATACTATTTGACTTATGCAGATAACCATTCTGACGCAACAGGAGATAACCGTATGTGCTATGCCATTAGTACCAATCCTCTTGGTCCATGGACTTACAAAGGTGTTTATATGGATCCCACCGACAGTTATACCACCCATGGTTCGGTTGTAGAATACAAAGGACAATGGTATCAGTTCTATCACAATAGTTCTGTCTCTCATTATGATTGGCTGAGATCAGTTTGTGTCGACAAGCTGTACTTTAACCCTGATGGTACTATTCAAAAAATTGTGCAAACAAAATCAATCCCCCCGGCTGATATTTTAAACTCATACAATGGCGACTTCGAGTCGGATTTGGATTCATGGCGTTTTTTTGAAGTTCCGGATTCTTTAGGCAGTACTGCCACAGTTGAAACTACTAATGTAGTTCAGGGTAGGGAAGCTGTAAAGCTTACGTTTGTTCCACCCGATAGTACACTGAGCGATCGAGCATTGGACAACTGGGATACAAATGTTGGCGTTAATGCTGGGGAGAAATATACGGCAAGTGTACAGGCAATGACAACTACATCAGGTACATTAAAACTAAGTATCACTTTTGGATTCTTCGATAATAACCGGAATGTTATTAGTGAAATTACAAAGGATTCGACATTAACAAGCCGCTATCAGACTTTCAGTGTTGAGGATGCTGCACCCGCGAATGCATCTAGTTGCTGGATTGCATTTCGTTTGAAAGGCGAGAATGGTAAACTCGGTGCTGGAACATTATTTTTAGACGATGCAAAAATAGTGGGTTCGAGTGACACGACTGCAACGGGTGTAAGTAAACAGAAAACAGAACTTCCCAGTGGATATAAACTTGAGCAAAACTATCCGAATCCATTTAATCCTACTACAACAGTAAGTTATTCAATTCCAAAAGCTTCTTTTGTTACAATTAAAGTTTATGATTTCTTAGGTAGGGAAATAGAAACATTAGTTAACGAAGAAAAAAGTGCAGGAAATTATAAAACCGAATTCGATGGAAGTAAAATAACAAGTGGAATTTATTTCGACAATATGAAAGCTGGAAATTTTGTAGAGACTAAAAAATTAATTTTACTTAAATAGATGTTGACCGATCAATATATCCTAGATATTTCATTTTACTAAAGGATAAATTATGAAAATAAAAGTCCTTCTTTTTTGCTTGGTTATTCCAATTTTAATGATGGAATTTTCTTATGCAAAGAGGACAAAAATACCTGAGCAAATAGTTATAACCTACGACACGACTGATTCTATTTGTAAATATGCTTCCAATGAATTAAAGTATTTTTTAAATAAAGCTGGAGTAAATGATATAAGGGAGAACACTAAACCAAGGGAAAATGACTCTTACCTGATTCAATTGAGAAAGGATCCAAAATTAAGACCTTATTCGTTTCGGGTTGAATACCGATCTAAAGGAGACAGACAAGAAGTATTGTTGTCGGGAAATAATTCTACCTGTGTTCTACATGCTGTTTATACTATGCTTGAGAAGATAGGTTATGTGTTTGAAATTAGCGGGCCCGTTAAAAATGACATTGATTTCAATAGATTGGTAGGATACAGGGAAACGATAAACCCGGCAGTATTGAACAGAGGAATTAGGCTGCATCTTAATTTCCCGATGGATATTTCGAGTTACTCTTTGGCAGACGCAAAGGAATACATTCGTAACTTAGCGCGCATGAGGTTTAATAGTATCACTTTCCATAGTTATGTTAATCAGTGGATTGAAGGCCCGCAAAAAGGTAGAGATACATTAGCCGGTTATTTCTTTTACGGGATAAATTTTCCAATACCAGATACTCCCGCTGTGTATAAGGAACATATAGACAATAAGAAATTTTATTGTATCCCGAAAATAGAACCATATTATAATCAACCGGTTGAACGTAGCCGTTTGGCTGTGAAATGGCTGCAGCAGGTTATGAAGGAGGCTAAGAAGGTAGGAATGACTATTCAATTTTCTTTTGAGCCAAGGGAAACAAAACCCAAATACGACCTGACTATTAAAACCGCGCAAAGAATATTACAAGAATATCCATTGATAGACAAATTGGAACTTATTTCAGAAGAATCTCCCGGCGAGTTAGGTCCGGTAATACCTCGAAGGGAAGCTGAGAACATTCTAACTGGTTATTTTGGAAGTTCTGTTTTGAATCTTAAATCAGTTCGGGAAATTCTTAAAAAACCTCAAAGACAATTTATTAAAATTTTTAGTGAAGTATGTCACGATATTACTGCTGCGAAACTATTACTTCACAATCCAGATTTCCCGAGCAAAATAAAGCTGTACACAGGCGTCTATTGCATAACTCCCAAATATATGAGGGCTTGTATTGATATTATGAAAAAATACAATCCTCCTCAGGTTGGCATGGCGCTTTTACCGGGGCATAGTTCGCAACGTGTTGCATATAATGTAAGGGATATCGGAATAAAAGTTGATGAGTGGCAGCGAATAATGATGTATAGCTGGATAGAATTTGATGGATTGATGTTCCTTCAACAAAATGGATTGACTGGTATTCGAATGTTGATTGATGATGCACAAAAAACATTAGGAGGCAGACAAATACCGGGCGTTTGTTTTAACGTTTGGCGTACCAATGAAAATAGAACTAATGCAAAGTTTACTTCGCTTATCACTATAGATGGAAAGCTTAAAGAAAAAGATTTTTATAAAACTTATGCACGAACTTTAGGAATAGGTTCCGAAGAGAACTATGCCGAAGCGATGGATGAACTTAATAAAGCAGATTGGAAAATGACTACCACACTTCCCAACTTCGGGTTCTGCTGGAGCGGCTCCTGGGGCGGTAGCTGGGGCGAAGCCCAATATGATGGTCGTAGAAATATCGGATATTTCGGAATGTGGCCTGTTGATAGTATTTTATTTGTAAAGCAACAATTTGAAGATGCTAGAAAAAAACTTGGGGTTTGCATGAAGGAAACCGAGAATGAAAATGGTAAAAAATATCTCAGCTTTTTGGATAACCGTTTACGAACGTCAATTGTTTATATGAAGGCTATGCAGAAAGGTGCTGAACTACAACCTTTATTTTTAGAAAAGAACCCTTCGCAATTTACTAAAGCAGATAGGGATACAGTTGTTAACCATTGTAATGAGGCTTTAGCATTGTTAGATCAATGCGTTAATGTGTTTGCAGAAGCCATGCCGGATAGAGGATGTCAGGGAACATTGATAAGCTATTATTACACCCCCAGAGCATATTTATTAGATTTAAGAGAAAAATACGGACATATTCCTCGAAGCGGTATTATACCAAAGGATACTAAAATTGATGAGCCGCCTTCACCAAATTAAATTAATTATAGACAATCAAGATCTTGTTATAAATCTTTTTGTCTTCTATTAGAAAAATGGTAAAGCACAACATTGTCTTGTTGTTAATCTGTTTAGGATTCATCAATCCTGTTGCCGGTCAACATATCGTTTTAAAACATGAGTTCGCACCATCTGATGATTATGTGAAGCCGGTATAAAATAAAATATCGTAGACAATTTATTTCATAAATCAAGAAATGAAAAAATACCTTTTCACGATTTTCTGTTTACTTTCAGTTACACTGCATACTTACCCAACAGATAATAACTACAAAATAAAAAATCAAACGGTCTTGATAAAAACGAGTACCATTGATTTAAACATTGAGGTTTTCAACCCTAAAATAATTAGGATTGTAAAATTCCCAATTGGAATGATAAAATCAAAAGTTAGTCTTTCAGTTATTAAAGTGCCCGAAAAGACAAAGTTTAAAGTATATGAAAGCAAAAGCATTTTAACTGTAAGAACTCTATCTTTAATAATTAGTTTTAATATGAATAATGGAGTAATTACTTTTTATGATCTTAAAGGTTATCAACTTTTAAAAGAAAAAGAAACACCATCAATGTTTGTCCCAACCCTTGATATTGATAAAAAAACTTTTTCAATAAAACAATATTTTAAATTAAGTAATGATGAAGGTATTTACGGGCTCGGTCAGGGTCAGAAAGGCGTTATGAACTATCGAAACCACGAAGTAACCTTAAGACAGTCCAACATGCATATTGCAAATCCATTTTTGCTATCAACCAAAGGTTATGGTCTTCTGTGGGATAATTACTCAACCACACATTTTTCAGACGATACAAGCAGAACATCTTTTGAATCGAAAATAGGAGATTGCATTGATTATTATTTTATATACGGATCAACTCCCGATGGTGTTATTGCAGGTTATCGTGACCTCACCGGACAGTCGCCTATGTTTGGCAAATGGGCATTTGGTTTCTGGCAAAGCAGGGAACGCTATACAAGCCAGGATGAAATTGTTGGAGTGGTTGAGAAATACCGCAGCTTAAAAGTTCCTCTTGATAATATTGTACAGGAC
>JAJYIL010000158.1 GCA_021790055.1 Bacteroidota bacterium | reverse complement strand
TAGAAACCGAAGGCTTATTCAAGCGGGAAAGGATTATTGCCGGTCCGCAGAAAGCCAGAATTGAAGTTAAAGGCGGACAGCAAGTTTTGAACATGTGTGCAAATAATTACCTCGGTCTTGCAAATCATCCTGAGATTATAAAAGCCGCAAAAGAAAGCTACGACAAATGGGGTTACGGGCTGTCTTCCGTCCGTTTCATTTGCGGCACTCAAGAAATACACAAAGAACTTGAACAAAAGATTTCCAAATTCCTCGAGACGGAGGAAACCATACTTTATACTTCATGCTTCGATGCAAACGGCGGCTTGTTTGAAACAATTCTCTCCGAGGAAGACGCTGTAATAAGCGATGAACTGAACCACGCAAGTATAATTGATGGGATTCGTCTCTGCAAAGCTCAGCGCTTCCGCTATAAGAACAGTGACATGAACGATCTTGAAGAAAAGCTAAAGGAAGCCTCATCTGCAAAGATAAAATTGATTGCAACGGACGGAGTGTTTTCAATGGACGGATTTGTTGCAAAGTTAAAAGATATTTGCAATCTCGCTGGTAAGTACAACGCACTCGTTATGGTCGATGATTCGCACGCAGTCGGCTTTATGGGCAAGCACGGTAAAGGCACCCACGAATACAACGACGTTTTAGGAAGAGTCGACATTATTACCGGAACATTAGGCAAAGCTTTAGGCGGTGCAAGCGGCGGCTACACCAGCGGCAGAAAAGAAATTATCGATATGCTCAGGCAGCGCTCACGCCCATATTTATTTTCAAATACAGTTGCGCCAAGTATTATTGCCGCATCGTTAAAGGTTTTGGAACTCCTTGAGTCTTCAACTCATCTTAGAGATAAGCTTGAAGATAATACAAAATACTTTCGTGAAGGGATTTCGAAAGCGGGACTAAGCATTAAACCTGGAATTCATCCCATCGTTCCGATAATGTTAGGCGACGCTTTGCTTTCACAAAAGATGGCAGCGCGTCTCCTCGAAAAAGGCGTTTACGTTATCGGTTTCTTTTTCCCTGTTGTTCCGAAAGGAACTGCACGGATTAGAGTTCAGATATCTGCCGCTCATTCAAAAGATGATCTGGATTTTGCAATAGCAAAGTTTAAAGAGACAAGGGAAGAATTCTCTATTTAAGGTAAGTATTCAGTAACTCCCGTATTAAGTGCGAAAGCGACAAGTACTAAAATCTTAAATTCGGTTAGTCATTTGATCCATTTACATAAATATTGTCATTTGATTAACCGGGTTTATTCTTCTCTACCTCTGCCGCAGATTGTATCTTTTAATCTTGTTGTATAATGTAACGCGGTCTATTTCCAATATCTGGGCGCTCTTCGAAATGTTCCACTTGTTATCATTAAGCACTCTATTGATATGTTTCCTTTCCATTGCCGAAAGGCTCATGTTCCCGTCATCAAATTCGAAATGAATTGAAGAAATACACATCGGCAAATCTTCCACATTTATAATATCGGACTTTCCTACCACCACGGCTCGCTCGATTGCGTTTTCCAGCTCCCGTACGTTTCCGGGCCATTCATAATTAACCAAAAACTCCGCAGCATCCAAAGAAATTTTCTTTGCAGTTTTATTCAACCGGTTCGAATATTTCTTGATGAATGCTTTCGATAACGGTAGTATATCTTCCCGCCTATCCCGCAGCGGAGGAATACAAATATTGAAGACATTAAACTTATAATATAGATCTTCTCTAAAGTTTCCTTCACTCATCAGCTTTTCAAGATTTGCATTTGCCGCAGCAATAAGTCTGAAGTTTGTGCTAACCTGCTCGCTTCCGCCAATCCTGGTAAATTGATTTGTCTCTAAGACTTTTAAGATTTCAACCTGCATTTTAGGTGAAATTGAATTGACCTCATCCAGATACAATGTGCCGTTCTCTGCCATTTCAAATTTGCCTTTCCTTCTCAGATGAACTCCCCGCTGAATATCCGGCTCTCCTCCAAATAACTCTTGCTCAAGCATGGATTCCGACAGCGCGCCGCACTTTACGGAAATAAACGGAAAATATTTTCTTCCGCTTTTAGAATGAATTACTTTGGCAATTAGTTCTTTGCCTGTGCCGCTTTCACCGGTAATTAAAATCGATGCATCTGTTTCGGAAATAGTATCAATCATTTCAAAAATGATTTTCATCTGGTTATTCTCACCCACCGGTAAATCTGGCTTGGAGATGCTTGCAATATTTTCTTTTAAAAATCGATTCTCAATCTGAAGCTTTTTCCGGTCTATAGCCTTCCCGACAAGATGAGTAAGCTCATCGGGATCGACCGGCTTTGTAACATAATCGTATGCGCCTTCTTTTAAGGCTGCTATTGCGGTTGGTATAGATGCAAATGCTGTAATCATAATGACAATTGCCTCCCTTTCGATTTCTTTTACTTCCTTTAATAATTGAAGCCCGTTAATGCCCGGCAATTTTAAATCTACCAGAAGAAGATCATACTTGCCTATCCGAAACTTTTCCAGCCCGGTTTCGCCGTCAGGAGCTGTATCAACCTGGTAACCTTCGTTCTCAAACCAGCTATATAAAGATTCCCGGATTATCTTCTCGTCATCTACAACTAAAATTTTCTCTCTTCGTTGCATAACTAATATTTTTTATATTCAAAGTGAATTGTATTCTGTACACACATATAACTTTTCGAGAAGCAAGTTCCGGATGAAAAATCTTTCACCATATTTAATGAGTTCCCAGCCATTGTAAACCCCCTTATATCCTTCTTAATTATCGAATACTATTATACAAACAGCGAGCCAAAATATTTTTAAAAATCGATTATTTCTATTAACTTGGCTTATTAAATTTTTCTTTAAGATTTTAATTCCATCATTAAATCAAATCAGAAATTATCCTGATTCAGAGGCTTGAAATTTTTCTATAAATAAAAGGATTGTTCACAAGTAGCAAATATTGGCAATTGTGTAGTATTACTTTCTTTTTAAACCATCCTTATGAAGTCAGACGATCTGAATCAATTACAACAATGCGCTTTCTCACTAACAACAAATTCTTTTTATTTTGTTTGCATGAGTGAGAACCTAAGCCGGTTAAGCACGGAAGTATTTATAGACTTCAATTTTGCCGGTACAATTAACACAATAAAATTCTCCCTTAATATCTACTTCGGTCAACAAGATTATTTTACCGGCGATGCTGTTTGTAAGGTTCATTGCTTCGGCAATTATCTGCGTTGAAAAGTATAGTCCCCTGTCTTTTGAAAGAAAATTTTCAAGTTCCAGGTTTAATTCTAAAGGCTTTAGTTGTTAAGTAAATCTTTTTGAAAATTCGTCTGCCAGGTCATTAAGAAGCTGAGTGTTTGAGAATCTAAGCGGTACAATATAAATTTCCATCAATCATTATTTTTTAAGATTATATTTATTGATTTTATTATAAAGCGTCACCCTGTCGATTTCCAAAACCTGGGCGCTCCGGGAAATGTTCCAGTTGTTTTCATTTAAAATATTATTGATATATCTCTTCTCCATCGCAGCGAGGCTTTTACAGTCTTCATCAGGATATAAATTATTCGAAGAGACATGAAAGGGTAAATCTTCTACGCAGATAGATTCGGATTTACCGATTACCATAGCTCTCTCAATTGCGTTTTCCAGTTCCCTAACGTTCCCGTGCCAATCATAATTTACCAAGAAGTCCATTGCTTCCTTTGAAACGCTTTTAACAGGCTTGTTCATTACCGCGGAATATTTATTTATAAAGAAATTCACAAGCAGTTGTATATCTTCCTTCCTTTCCCGCAGCGGCGGAATAACAATTGAAAATACATTCAGCCGGTAATACAGGTCTTCCCTAAACTTTCCGGCTTTTACAAGCTCTTCAAGCGGCTCGTTGGTTGCAATTATTACTCTGAAATCGCTTTTAATAAGCTCATTACCGCCGACACGGTTGAACTGCTTAGTTTCAATTACTCTTAAAAGCTCTGCTTGCATTTTAATCGAGATAGAGTCAATCTCATCGAGAAAAATAGTTCCGCCGTCGGCAAGCTCAAATTTACTTTTGCGCCTGAACTGCGCACCTGTGAACGCGCCTTTCTCATGACCGAAAAGCTCGCTTTCCAGAATCGTCTCAGCTAAAGCTCCGCAGTTAACCGGAACAATCGGGAAGTATTTCCTTTTACTATTAATATGAATCGCTTTTGCAACGAGCTCTTTCCCGGTTCCGCTTTCGCCTCTGATCATAACCGTTGTGTCAGTCGGCGCAACTGTCTGAATGAGATCGTAGATTTTTTTCATCTGGTAGCTTTCACCGATTAAGTTATCCGGTCTTATTATTTCATCGATGCTTTCCTTCAAATGGATGTTTTCGATCTTCAATGCCCTCTGCTCTAGTGCTTTCATTACTAGATGCGCCAGCTCGTCGGGATCTACCGGCTTGGTAACATAATCGTAAGCGCCGTTCTTAAGCGCGGCAATTGCCGTGGGAACCGAAGCAAATGCAGTGATGAGAATTATTACTGCATCCTTATCGATTGATTTAATTTTATTAAGAAGCTCGATGCCGCTCATTCCCGGCATTTTCATATCCACAAGAAGAAGATCAAATTTTACATCTTCATATTTCTTTAATGCCGCTTCCCCATCTTCGGCAGTATCTACTTTATATCCTTCTTCTTCAAACCAGTGATAAAGAGAATCCCTTACTATTTTCTCGTCATCTACAATTAGTATTTTTTCTTGCTTATCCATTTTAATCTTTCAAGAAATATTTTCATTCTGTGGTAACGCTAATTTAAAAGTAGTTCCTTTAGTCGAAGTCTTTTCAACCTCAATGGTGCCGTTATGGTTCGCAACAATTCCGTAAACAACCGCAAGTCCAAGTCCGGTGCCTTTCGAAGCCTCTTTTGTTGAGTAAAAGGGCTCAAAAATATGCGGCAAATCCTTGCTTGCTATTCCGCTGCCCTCGTCGATAATTCTTATTACCGCCTTCTTATTTTCCCATGTTAGCTTAACAATAATTTTTCCGCCTTGCGGCATTGCTTCAATCGCATTAATCAAAAGCGACATTAAAACCTGCTGAATTTTTTGACTGCTGCAATTTATCTGCTTCACCTCATCCGGGTATTCCTTCTCGATGGTAACGTTGTAAATCTCAAGATGATGCTGAATAACGGTAATACTCTTATCGATTATTTTTCTGAGATTTTCCTTCGAAAACTCATCCCTTTCTTCGTGAGAGAACAAGAGAAGATCCTTAACTATTCTGCCGCAGCGTGAAGATTCGCCCGAGATTAATTCGAGGTATTCAATTAATTTAGAAAATTCCGAATCTTTCTGCATGGATTGAAGCTTTCTTGAAATCAGCTTGCTGTAGGTTAAAATCCCTTCGAGCGGATTGTTAAGTTCGTGCGCAACAGTTGCGGATAATTTTCCGAGAGATGCCAGCTTTTCAATTTGATTTACCTGGTTATAAATATTCCTCAGCTCCTCCGTCTTCTCGTTTACTTTATCGTTCAGAGTCTCAGACCAATTCTTTATCTCCTTATAAGCTTCATTAAGCTTTGTCGACATATCGTTGAAACGGTGTGCAAGCTGACCAAGCTCATTTTTTGTACTAAGATTTATCTTGTAATTTAAATTTCCTTTGCCGATTTCATCAATCCCTTTTGTAAATTTATTAATCGGGCGGTTGATAAGAACTATAATAAATAAGCCGCAGCAGAAAGAAATTACAATTGTAATCAGCAAAGCATTTAGAATTATTTCCCTGGTATTTCTAGAAATTATTTCATCAAGCTTGTCTAACCCTACAACTACATCAAGCACTCCAAGCACCTGAACATTAGGTGAATGCGCATGGCAGTCGGCATTATAGCAGTCCGGCTCATTCTGGATTGGATTGATGAGACCAAGAACTCTTTTATTTTCAGGGTTTCTATAAATTCGGATTTTATTCCGGTTAGTCAACTTACTTAATGGAACGGAACTATTATGGCAAACTATACAGGCTTCCGCCGACATGTTCACCTTCTTCATAATTTCCGATGAATCTGTTGAGAAGATTATTATTCCCTGCTTGTTATAAATTCTAATATTATATACGCCCTTTTCCGTACCAAGCGTATTAATAATCTCATGAACATCTTCGCGGCGGTTTAAGAGCATGCTGTAGCGGGTTGATTTTTTTATCAAACCGCTGATGTTATAGGCGCTCTCCAAACGCGATTCGGTTAAATAACTATCAAGATTCTTTATAATGAAATAAGTATAAGCTGCAAGTATACTGAAAAGTATTAACGAAATGGAAATTATAAGCCTTACGCTTAATTTATTTAATAACTTAGTCGTCATAAAAACCCTCTTCCCTTGTTGTAAAATTAGGAATAACTTTTCCGACTTCCAATTTTTTGATTAAGGCTAAAATGAATGGAAATAAATCGATTGATTGCATCAAGAGAATTTTAACTACTAAGTGATTTTTCATAAAGTGTCAACCAGCCTCTCTCATCAAGGCTTCCGGTAGATACTTCTTGTTGAAAAGCTCCTATAATTGCAATCCATTTTGATTTTACAAGATCGTCCGAAGAATTATTTAGTATTTGAGAAGAATCTTTTTCCGCGGTTTCTAAGTTTTCTTTATCATTTTTTTGTCTCTTTCTTTTGTTTTAATTCACCGCCATCATACATTGTAGCACCAACAAGACTAATCATCGGCCCAATAATTTTTGTTGAAATTTCACCCGCATGTTTTTCTTTCCTCTTCGATGCCAGCGGATCAATAATTAATTGAATGAATAGATCAACGGCAACAAAGACAAGAGTCAGGATTAACAAAAACGGCAACATTTTATCACCTTAAACAATTTTAGATCCTTCCTTCTTAAAACTCAATTAAA
>JAJYIL010000157.1 GCA_021790055.1 Bacteroidota bacterium | reverse complement strand
GCATTGAACCGGGAGCAGTAATTAGAGACCTGGTAGAGATAGGCGATAACTGCGTAATAATGATGGGCGCTGTTATAAATATTGGTGCAGTTATCGGAGAGAAGACCATGATTGATATGAATGTGGTTGTAGGCGGAAGAGTTATAGTCGGGAAGAACTGCCACATTGGTGCAGGCGCAGTTTTAGCCGGTGTAGTTGAGCCTCCGAGCGCGACGCCGGTTATAATTGAAGATGAAGTTTTAATTGGCGCCAATGCGGTAATACTCGAAGGCGTTCACGTTGGAAGAGGTGCGGTCATCGCCGCCGGTTCGGTTGTGGTTAAAGATGTCGAACCGTATTCCGTAATGGCAGGCGTGCCGGCAAAGCTGATCAAGAAGGTAGACGAGAAGACGAAGAGCAAGACTCAATTGCTTGATGAACTCCGAAAATTATAATGTCAATTATAGTTCAGAAATATGGCGGAAGCAGTGTTGCAGATTCAGGTAAGATTAAAAAAATTGCCGAGCTTATTTCTAAAGTAAAACATGAAGGAATTGATATTGCAGTTGTTGTTTCTGCAATGGGGAAGACAACAGACTCACTTATAGAATTATCAAAGCAAATATCTAACGAACCGCCGAAGCGCGAGATGGATATGCTGCTTAGTACCGGTGAAAGAATTACAATGTCTTTACTTTGCATGGCGCTCAACAACTTCGGCGTTGAAGCAGTCTCACTTACAGGTTCTCAAGCAGGAATAATAACAAACGACAGACACAACGATGCCCGTGTAATTGAAGTAAGGCCTTTCCGTGTCCTTGATGAACTTGAAAAGGGGAAGGTGGTTGTTGTCGGCGGATATCAGGGCGTAAGTTATAAAAGAGACATTACAACTTTGGGAAGAGGCGGCTCGGATACTACTGCAGTTGCGCTTGCGGCAGCGTTGAACGCCGAGCGCTGCGAGATTTATTCGGATGTTGATGGTGTGTACTCTACTGACCCGTCAATAGTTAAAGAAGCCAAGCATATTCCGGAAATCTCTTATGAACAGATGCAGGAAATGAGCGAAGCCGGCGCTAAAGTATTAAATGCGCAGGCGGTTCAATTTGCAAAGGAAAAACAAATTGCAATTTATGCCCGCAGTACCTTCCAGCCGGGCAGAGAAACGATAGTTAGAAAAATTCCCGAGGGAATCTCCAGAGGCGTAAAGTCAATAGTTTATGAAAACGAGATTTCAAGAATTGTCCTCCATGGTGATAATGCAGAGACGAATTCATTATTAAAGTTTTTTGAAGAAAAACAGGTTCAACTAAAAGAATTGAATTATGCAAAGAAAGGAGACCGGAATAAGTTATCATTTTTAGTTTCCGTAAGAAACATTTTTAACTGGGATAAAATTAAAGATGAAATGACCGGGCGGTTTAGTGATGAAATAAATATCGAACAAGGCTTCGGAACTGTCTCACTCATCGGCGACGGTATAAATAAAGACAACAGCATTCTAATCGAATCAATTTCACTTCTCGAATCCAACCGGATCCAAATTGCCGGGATAGCTACCACTTCATTCCGGATTTCCTTCTTAATGGATAAAAGCTGCGTTAAAGAAGCAGTTCAACTATGTCATAAGCATTGGATAGAAGAAAAAGTTTAGCTTATCTTTGCAGTGCAAAAATTTAGAACTTATAGCAAATCAATTACATGATGAAAATAATCGTACAAAAATACGGTGGGAGCTCAGTAGCCGATGCCGATAAAATAAAGGGCGTAGCTAAAAAAATATCGAATAAAATTAAAGAGAAAGTAAAGCTGGTTGTTGTTGTTTCCGCAATGGGAAAGACAACAGACAACTTAATAAAGCTTTCTAAAGAAGTGGCAAAGAATATAATACCGCGAGAGCTTGATATGCTGTTAACAACCGGCGAGCAGGTATCTGCTTCTCTATTAGCGATGGCATTGAATGATATCGGCATAAAGAGCAAATCTTTGAATGCCTTCCAGGCAGAAATAATGACAACGGGAGATTTTACACAGGCTAGGATAAAAAATCTTAAGACAAAAAAAATTAAGAAGCTGATTGAAGAAAATGATGCTGTTATAATTACCGGCTTCCAGGGAATAACTGAAGAAGGCGAAATTACAACGCTTGGCAGAGGCGGTTCGGATACTTCGGCAGTTGCTCTTGCCGCAGCTCTTAATGCGAAGTGCGAAATATATAGTGATGTTGCAGGCATTTATACAACGGATCCGCGGATTCATCCGGCGGCAAAAAAAATAAAGAAAATTACTTACGATGAAATGCTCGAGATGTCCAGTCTCGGTGCCAAAGTGCTGCATAGCAGGTCTGTGGAAATAGCTAAGAAATTTGGAATAACAATTTACTGCGGTTCAACATTTTCCGATGAGGAGGGAAGCTACGTAATGAAAAAGAATATTGAAGAGCCCGTCGTAACCGGGTTAAGTGTAATGGATAATCAGACTCAAATTACTTTATCTAATCTTCCGCTGGATTATAATCTCGTTCAGAAGATATTTAACAGGGTAGCTAAGGAAGGTTTAAACATTGATATGATTTCTGTAATCAGCAACGAAGGATTAAATATTTCTTTCACAATTGTCGAAGAGAAAAAGGCGCATGTCGAGAAAGCTCTGTCGCAAATTCTTAAAGATATGAAAAGTCAGGATGTTCACTACCATTCGGGCTTCTCTAAGATTTCAATTGTGGGAATTGGGATGAAATCCAGCAGCGGTGTTGCATCAAAGTTTTTTAAATCGCTTGAGAACGTTCCGATAAAGCTTGTAACTACATCGGAGATTAAAATCTCATGCCTGGTTGAAGAGAAGTACAAAGACAAAGCCGTTAGGGCATTGGTCAAAACATTCGAACTTTAAATTTTAAGTCATGAAATTAAGCCCGGTAGAGTTAAGACATAAGCTGCATCAAAATCCGGAACTGTCATTCCATGAGTTTGAAACCACAAAGATTTTAATAAACAGTATTAAAAGTCTTACAAACTCTTCCGCATTAAAAATTCACACTCCTTATAAAACAGGATTGCTGGTAGAATATACAGTTAACACCGGCAAATACATTTTATTTAGAGCGGACATCGATGCCCTCCCGATTAAAGAAGAAAATAATGTCCAGTTCAAATCCAAAAATGAATTTATGCACGCCTGCGGGCATGACGTTCACACTTCGATTCTCTTTAGTTTACTTAGAAAAGTCTTGGAAAAAGAGATCGATAAGAATATTTTGTTCCTGTTTCAGCCTGCGGAGGAAAGCGGGGGCGGAGCGATGGAATTTTATGGGACAAAAATATTCAGCAAGTTTAATATTGCAAGCGCCTTTGCACTCCATGTAACCGATGAATATCCCGAAGGTATAATCGCAAGCACTAAAGGAGTATTGTTTGCTTCATCGCTTGAAGTAAATATTGATTTCCACGGTATAAGTGCTCACGTAGCTTTTCCTGCAGAAGGAAAGAATGCATTTAATGCGTTGAGATTATTTCTGGATTATGTTGACAAACTTCCCAAGGATATTTCCCAACCGATAGTCTTCGGCGCGGGAAAAATTCTATCCGGTGAAGTAAGAAACATTATTCCCGGTCATGCAAGACTTGAAGGTACAATCCGTGGGTTAAGCGGGAAAAAAGTATCCGATTTTTATAACTCTTTGGTCAATATTCTATATGGAATAGAAAAGACAACCGGTGTAAAAATAAAAATTGGTAAAGGCTCTAATTATCCTGAAGTGATTGTCAATCCAAAGCTATATGAAAAAGTTGTTCCTGCTTTGTCTAAGAAGTTTAAGTTTATAGACTGCGGGTATAAAATGACCGGAGAAGACTTCGGATTTATTTCACACAAGTATCCTTCATTCATGTTCTGGCTGGGCACTTCAAAAGGGGAGAAACACGGATTGCATAATCCAAAATTTTTACCTGGAGACGAAGCTATTGCAATTGGGCAGTCCGCTTTTATGGAATTATTAAATCAGTTTTAATCAAAGCTAACAAATTCACACCCGGCAGGGATTTCCGGCTTAACAAGCAGAACATCTTCTTTAAGCATTGCTACTTTACCCGGTTCCATTCCTTTTTTCTTAACAACATATTTCTTGAATGTATAAGAGACCGGTGCAAGACTGCTTGTTTTCGCCTTGCTATGGTAGGCTGAAATTGCCGCTGCCTTTTTCAAAATATTTTTTGGAACAGCCTCCTTATTGTTTTCAACACGTAAAACTGCATGGGAGCCGGAAACACCTCTGGCATGAAACCAGTAATCATTCTGCTTTGCAAACTTCGTTGTTAACATGTCGTTGTTTTTACTGTCTTTGCCGACAAATAAATTATATTTGCCTTCAATAATGTAATGCTTAAACTTTGTCTGCAGATCATCGGGCTTTGAAATTTGAATATGCTCTTTAATTTTTAATTCTTTCATGATATCCAAGTAATTTCCTATCTGATTTGCTGATACAAATTTTTCCTCAATTGATTTCAGCTTCTTAAACTGAGCTTCAACGTTCTTAAAAAGTTCTTTTGCTTTTTCAAATTTAATCTTATCATCTTTTGCCTTATCAAAATATCTGTCAACATTTTTCCTGGCAGAAAGGGAAGGATCGAGCTTTATCTTTACAAGCTGATTATCAGAATAAATATCCGGGACTTCAACTTCTTTTAACCCGGTTCTTATTTCTTTCATATTTATCAATAGAAGATTTCCAAGCTTTTGATATTCATCCGACCGGGTTCCTCTTTCGATTAAAGCTTTCAAGTTATTTAGCTTATTGGATAGCTTGCCGAGCTCTCTATCAAGATACTTCTGAATATTTTTCCTTCTCTCAAAAGCATCCTCAAGATAATATCGTTTCCCGATAAAGTAATTTAATGCAGAAACAACATCTTCAAAGATTTCGCTTTTGTCCCCTTGAATAGTATGAAATGAAGTAAACGACAGAATCAGCTGGCTGGACTTCCAGTCAGAGATTACAACCGGTTTTTCTGTTTCAACTTCTTTAATGATTTTTCTTATTGACGGGATAATATTCCCGGATTCTTTCTCATTCGGTCTAACTTTTGCTTCATTCAGAATTTCTTTGCCGAGAAAGGGGTACTTCGCTTGCAAATTTTCAAAGTTAACTTTATCCGGTGGTAAATGGAGCTCCAATCGATTGAAGTTTGAAATAAAGTCTGTATGGTTAATTTCTTCCTTAAAAGAATCTTCCGAAAAATCTTTCGGCATATTCTTAAAGAAATCAATACTCTCGGACTTATCAAGTAAAATTAAGTTTGTGTACTTGCCACGGATAATGAAATATATATCTCCTTTATCCAGGCAAATCTTTATTACGCGGTCCGAGACGGCGATCCGGAGTTCGAAAATAACAGCAGGTAAAATAGTTTCGAAGATTTTTATCGTATTCTTTTTAGCGCGATTGAATGCATCTTTAATAACCAAGTAAGGAAATCCGGGATTTACAGAAGCCTCAATGAATCGATTGACATGATTCCTTTCAGTCTCAATTATCAGCTTATCTTTTTCTTGCGAGAATATTGAAGTTATTTTTGAATGCTGGAGAGCCTTGTTAGCTTCAACAATTAATCTGTTTAGAAAAAAATAATTCTTAAACATCGTTTTTAGTTATCTATTCCGAGACTCTTTTGAGTTTCTTGAGGACAAGTAAAACAAGTACACCCGCGAATAGAGAACAAATCATTAGAAATAAAAAGAACTGCCAGATATGCCAGTTCTGATAAAACCTGCCGATATAACCGGAAAGATAACTGCCTGCTGCTGTCGCAACGAACCATCCACCCATCATCAAGCCTTTCATCCTTGGCGGTGCAACTTTGGAAACATAAGACAATCCCATCGGGCTTAAGAAAAGCTCGGCAATGGTAATTACAAAATAAGTTGATATAAGCCAATAGGGAGTAACGAGAACCTGACTTGATGAACTCGAAATCTTCGGCACTCCGTAGGAAGCTAATATCATTACCAAACTTGCAAATGCTGTGACAACCATAGCTAAACCAATTTTACCCGGTGTAGAGGGTTCTTTCTTTCTTTTGTTAAGCCATGCAAACATTCCAACCAGCACCGGAGTTAAGAAAACTATAAACATCGGATCGAAGATTTGAAACAGTTCCGGTGCAATTACATTTGTTGCCGGTAATGTATTCAATTTAATTACAACTATAATAACAGCAACAATTACAACAACTGAGCTAAAAAGCTTTGTCTTCTTGCTTGTGTTTTTGTTTATAAGTCCTGCTAAGCCAAGTATGAAAGCAATAATTGAGAAAAGTGAAACGGGGTCGAAGAATAAAAATGTTACAGGAGCTACAAGCAACTGTGTATAATTCTTTGCGAATAGAGAAAGAGTAAATCCGTTCTGATAGAAAACCATCCAGAAAAATATTACAATAATAAAAATTGTAATCAGAGCAAATATTCTGTCTCTTTCCTGCTGCTTGGTGAGTACAATGTCGCGGCTTTCATTCACTTTGTCTTTGGAACGGTAGTCGGCATCTTTATAATACTTTCGAAAGGAAGTGAAGATAACAATCGATAAAAGCATTCCGATAGAGGCTAATCCGAATGCAGCATTGTATCCTTCTGCAAGCGTCGTATGAAAGTTATTCATAAAGAAATTTTTAATAGCATCGGCGCCGTAAGGTGCAAAGAAAGCACCGATGTTAATTCCCATATAAAAAATATTGTAAGCCGCATCTTTTAATGAACCGTTGACATGCGAATATAAGTTACCAACCAGTACTGAAATGTTTGCTTTGAACAATCCGTTCCCAATAACAACCACAACCAAAGCAAAATAAAGAAATGCCGGTGAATGAGTGGGAACCGCCATTAGAGCATACCCGACAGCCATAGTCAAAGCTCCGATTAGAATTGTTTTGCTGTAG